>JASGGE010000088.1:0-16418 GCA_047605205.1 Siphonobacter sp. | reverse complement strand
CAAGCAACTGGGACAATCCTAAACTTGTCAACCTATATTAGGACGACTCAATCTAATAATTTATTTTGTAGTGGATTCAATGTTATTCCAAAGCTGATCGAATACGTAGCGAATCGAGCTATAGGAGTCAACGAGTGCATTTTGCACCTCTTTCTTACTCATCCAGGCAATTTTTTCAATGTCTTCTTCCCACTGTGGCTGCATATGACTTTCATCTGTGCAGGTCATCTGATACCATTTCGTGCGTTTTAAAATCCGGTTACCGTTGTGAGTATAAGTATGCCAGGTGGTGCAGATGCGTTCCCCGAGTTCTGCCTGAATACCCGTTTCCTCTTCTACCTCCCGTAGGGCAGCAGCTTTGGATTTTTCACCTGGGTCGAGTTTGCCTTTGGGGAGATCCCAGCGTTTAAGTCGGTAAATAAGTAGCATATGCTCGCCATTGAAAACCACTCCGCCAGCTGCTTTGACAACTTTAAAGTAATTTTTTAGTCGAGCTTCGGCCAATTTCTTGCTGGGCACCTGTACTAATACGCTTTGTAATGCGGCGGGATGTTCCTCATGCAGAATATTCATAAGGCGTTCCAGTGTGGCCAGTGAGGCATTCAGAATCAATACATGTCCATGCAGATGATCCACCTTGATGGCTTCCAGACGCGTGTCAACCACGGCGTCGAAATCAGATTTATCTTTCTGAAGAGCAGACCGTTGAGCGTCAGTTAATTTAATGGGACGGTCGTTTATAAACAGGACCATGTATAGTATAGGTAATATCAAATGGTTAATGTATGCAAAGGTAAGGGTTGAAAAGGGAGTTGATAACGTCAGTAAAATCAAAAATTCCAGAACAGTCTGTAAATTGACTGGCAAAATACTGGTCTACCAGGAACTTCCCCATTACTTTTGCGGCATGGAACAAACTGTCGCTAGCCGGGTGGCTCAGATGCTTTTAGAAGTGAAAGCCGTCCGTTTAAGTCCAGAGGCTCCCTTTACCTGGGCTTCGGGCTGGAAATCTCCCATTTACTGTGACAATCGGGTCACTTTATCATCTCACGCGGTTCGTAGTTACATCAAAACGGCTCTGGCGGAGCTAATAAAAAAGCACTTTCCGGCTGTAGAAGCCATTGCGGGCGTGGCGACAGCCGGTATTCCCCAAGGAGCCCTGGTTGCTGATGTTTTGGGCTTACCTTTTCTCTACGTTCGTCCTAAACCCAAAGAACACGGAATGGGTAATCAGATCGAAGGCCGTCTGGAATCCGACCAGAAAGTAGTGGTCATTGAAGATCTGATTTCGACGGGCGGCAGCTCACTTAAAGCCGTTGAGGCTTTAAGAAAAGCTGGAGCCAACGTGCTGGGAATGGCGGCTATTTTTACCTACGGGTTTACGTTATCGGAAGAAAACTTTCAGCAAGCCGGGTTACCCCTGTATTGTCTGAGTAACTATAATGCCTTACTCAAAGCCGCTTTGCCCCTTGGTTATATTTCTGAAGATCAGCTAGCTACGTTAGCCGAATGGCGGCAATCTCCCCACACCTGGAAGCAAAATTAAGAAGCAGATACGATAAGAGTACCGTTTTTCATAAGCCGGTTTCTTTACTATGGAGACCCCGGACAATATTCCCGTTGTAAGTCCTTGGCTTCAATTTCCCCTAATCCGGCCGATTGCTGCCAATCTGAACAGGCTTGGAGCGTATCTTGTTCCAGCCAGAAAATAGTGCCCCGCATGAGCAGTGCTTTCGCATTTTCTGGATATATTTTTAAGACGGTAGTAAGATGATGGCGAGCCTGGGCGTAGCGTTTTAAGTAATAACAACAGGTGGCCAGATCAAACTGAATGGCCTCATCAAACGGACTTGCTTTCGCTGCCCGTGTTAGATCGGAATAGGCGGTCTGAAAATCCCGTAGTTTGAGGCGAACCTGACCCCGAAGCTGATAGGCCTCCGTTAGTGATTCATCCTTGGCAATGGCCGTATTCAGGTGCTCGTTCGCGGCCAGGGTATCTTCATCGACCAAGAGCTGCACCGCTATGGCCAGGTCGGTCTTCGCCGATTTTTTTTCATACCAGTTTATTCCGATGAGGAGCGAGGCTCCTAACGTAATAATTCCCGAAATCAGAAAATACAGCACCAGCGGGCGACGCATACCGGGCGTACTGACGGGTGGCGTGACGTGCGGCTGTGGTACGTGCGGAGCGGTAACCCGAAGATCGTATGCGGTACGTAAGGCTGGGTCAGATAGCACCCGATATGCCTCATGGATGGCTTTAAATCGTTCGGCAGCCTCAGGCTGATTGGGGTTTTTATCAGGGTGCCATCGAATAGCCAGCTTTCGATACGCTCGTTTCAGCTCAAAGGCAGTAGCCGTTTGGGAAATACCTAGTGTTTCGTAATGTGTCAACGCATTCGTTTTAATAGTCAGCAAGTGAGTTGCCAAACCTGTTAAGCTAAACTATATACCTTTCCAGGTAAACTTTTGATGATTCCCTGAAATTCCAGGCTTAATAATAACGAAGCTAATTTTGCCATAGAAAGCTGAGATTGCCAGGCCAGATCGTCCACATGAAGTGCACCCTTTTCGCTTAAGGTATGAATGACTAGCCCTTCTTCCTGAGAGAAATGGCTTATATCTAATGTAGAAGTATTTTTCGGCGTTTGACCTGAATGATTCCAGCCCAAGGCTTCCACTAGAGAAGTTACGTCAGTGAAAATAGTTGCTTTGTTTTTGGAAATGAGCCAGTTACAGCCTTCTGACTGCGGTATTTTCAGGTTGCCTGGAACAGCAAAAACATCCCGGTTATAATTATTGGCGTATTCTGCGGTGCTCATAGCCCCTCCTTTTAAAGCCGACTCCACCACAATGACCACGTCAGATAGCCCCGCGATGATACGGTTCCGGTTCAGGAAAAAACGCGGATCGGGCTGCCGTCCAAAAGGTTGCTCAGAAAACAATCCTCCCATTTCCTGCATCTGCAGGGCCGTTTTTTGATGACTGGCCGGATAAACCATATCCAGGCCATTGGCTAATACGCCGTAAGTGGGTAATCCGACCTTTAAAGCTGTTTTATGAGCAGCGATGTCTATCCCATAGGCTAGCCCGCTTATGATGGCTGGCTGATACGGAGCGAATGCTTCGACAATTTCTTCGGTAATTCGTTTGCCATATTCGGTTACCCGGCGTGTTCCTACAATGCCCACTGTACGGACTGACTCAGTGAGCTGTCCTTTACCTTTAAAAAACAAAACAGCCGGAGCATCATACAAAGAACGTAGATAGGCCGGGTATGCTTCATCATTGAAAAACAGAATTTGAACATTCTCTTTTTCTGCTGTCATAATGAGCTTTTCTGCTTCGGAAAAAGTACTTTTTTCGTTAATGTTTCGGGAAAGCCAGTCGCCTACACCACGAATTTTTTGAAGTTTTCCCGGAGGAGCTTTAAAAACGGCTTCTGCTGAACCGCAGTGAGCTACCAATAAGCGAGTTAATACGTCACCTATGCCTGGCGTAAGCCAAAGGGCTACCTGATAAAAAGATTCAGAAGACATGTTGAAGGAATAATAATTTCGAAAAATAGCAAAAAAGCCAGAAGTAAACTTAAAAATGTCGCTGACAAAAGATGAAATTTAGCTTGTGCATCAGATGAACGATAAGCCATACTTTTGTAGTCATAACGAAATAGCTGCCCATGATTTCCCTACGAATGTTCTTTGCTCTAGGATTGGTGTTGTTTGCAGCAGGTAAGCCTTCAGAGGACCGGATTGAGGGGATAAAGAATCAGTTTGGTCAGCAGGTTATGGCTTTTGAAAAAACGGCAGAAGCTTTGCAACAAGCGGTGGTCAGTCATCCGGAGCAGGCTCCCGCTGCTTTTTTTAATGCCCGCCTGGCGTATAAACGGCTGGAATGGCTACTTGAGGCGTATTATCCTTCGATGGCCCGTCAGCTAAATGGCCCACCCGTAGACGAAGTAGAAATGGAGGATCAGGTAGTGGTAAAGGCTCAGGGCTTTCAAGTAATCGAAGAAATTCTGTTTCCGGCTGTTGATACGACCCAACTCGCTACACTACGCGAAGAATGTGAAAAACTGGTATTGCATGCTCATCAGATTAGCCAGCATCCCTGGTTAAATGATGTGAATGATACGCACTTTTGGGATGCGTTGCGATTAGAATGTTCACGGATAGCAACGTTGGGTATTACAGGGTATGATTCGCCTGCTGCCCGGTATTCTTTGCCGGAGGCGGTGGCCTCTCTGGAAGGCTGTGAACGGATGCTTCAGGGGTATCGATCTGATCTTGAGCAGGCGGAGTCTGGTTATTGGAATCGTTTTGAACGATTGCTTACTCAGGCTAAAAAGACACTGCAGGCAACTTCGTTTGACAATTTTAACCAGCTGGATTTTCTAACCATCCAACTTGAGCCGCTGGTTCGGCACTTGGAAAAAGGGCAGAAGATCCTTCATATTACCTCACTGACCGACCGCGAGCGATTGCTGAATACTAATGTCTGGTGGATTTTTGATACCAATGCATTTCGGCCGGAAGTATTGAATTCGTACCCTCAGTGGCCGGCTACTCCTGAGCGAATTGCTCTCGGCAAACGCCTCTTTTACGAACCAGCATTATCGGGGAATAACCAGCGAAGCTGCATAACCTGTCATCAGCCCGGAAAAGCTCTTACTGATGGCTTGCCCAGGAGCCTGTCCCTGGATAACCAGACGACCCTGGCCCGAAATGCCCCCACTCTTTGGAATGCAGGGTTGCAACTGACCTTTTTTCAGGATTCACGGGCTTTTTCTCTGGAAATGCAACTAGCCGACGTAATCCGTAATCCACTGGAAATGAATGGTTCGCTGGAAGGAGCTATTCGCAAGCTTCAAAAAAAAACGGGTTATGTACAGGCCTTCCGAAAAGCGTATCCTAATACAACGCTTTCACAAAGCCAATTACTGAATGCTCTGGCGAGCTATCTCCGCTCTCTGGTTCGGCTTAATTCCCGATGGGATCGTTATATGCGGGGTGAGCATACCGTATTAACAGAAAGAGAAAAAAGAGGTTTTACACTCTTTGCAGGCAAGGCTAAATGTGCTACCTGCCATTTTTTACCCTTGACGAGCGGTATGCTGCCACCCTCGTATGACCGGGCAGACGTAGAAGTGTTAGGCGTTACGGCTCAGGCAGATTTAGAGCATCCCACCTTAGATTCTGATTACGGAGCGGCTTTGCTAGCCAGTGAGGCTATTCTTGAAAAAGCTTTTAAAACCCCAACACTACGAAACGTCGCTCAAACAGCTCCGTATATGCATAATGGCGTTTTTAAAACCTTAGAAGAGGTGGTAGAGTTTTATGATCGGGGAGGAGGGCAGGGTTTGGGCCTCGACGTGCCTAATCAAACCTTGGCCGCAGAGCCGTTACAACTGACGGTAGAAGAAAAAGCGGACCTGGTGTCTTTTATGAAGACCTTAACCGACTTGCCAGGGGCCATTCCAGCTTCTAAAAAGCGATGAATGCAGAATCTTGGGTAGCTTTGTACCACCTTAGTTGTGCCGTCTCTTTTTACGATGTCGGAATTATTCCCTGCAAAACCCGGTTCACTTACGAGCTGACGTTTGATAACCGTGATCTACATATGATTAATCGAAGTATTACCGATGGCCTGAATTTAGCCTCCAAACTCACGCCCAAGCGGGTTTGGAATGGCCTGAAAGTAGTTACTAGCTATATCGAGTCCAAAGTAACCAAGCGGCCCGTGCTTCGTGGGATGCCCATCGCTTTATCATTTGAACCGACTACTTCCTGTAACCTTCGTTGCCCGGAATGCCCCAGCGGCCTTCGTTCTTTTACGCGACCCACGGGAATGCTCAAAGATGATCTGTTCAAACGTACGCTCGATGAAATTGGCGATGAATTACTCTATCTGATCTTTTATTTTCAAGGTGAACCGTATCTACATCCGCAGTTTCTGGATATGGTGCAGTATGCGTCGAAAAAAGGGATTTATACAGCTACTTCCACGAATGCCCATTATTTGACGGATCAATACGCCCGCAAAACGGTTGAAAGCGGTCTGGACCGGCTGATTATTTCCATCGATGGAACGACACAGGAGGTATATCAGCAATACCGTGTAGGCGGGAAGCTGCATAAGGTACTGGAAGGCACCCGAAACATTATTAAGTGGAAAAAAGAACTTAAGTCCAAAACACCCCACGTAATTTTTCAGTTTCTGGTAGTTCGCCCCAACGAGCATCAGATTGAAGAAGTGAAACAGCTTGCTACTGAGCTTGGGGTGGATGAAGTAGGCCTGAAAACCGCCCAGATTTATGAGTATGAACAGGGGGATCCGTTAATTCCCACGCTGGATCAGTATTCCCGCTACGCCGTTCAGGCCGATGGTACCTATAAAATTAAAAATAAGTTTGTAGACCACTGCTGGAAAATGTGGCACAGCTGCGTGATTACCTGGGATGGGCTGGTGGTGCCCTGCTGTTTTGATAAAGACGCTGAATATCGGCTAGGCGATTTAAAGGAGACCAGCTTTGCTACGCTCTGGAAATCCAAAGCCTATGAGCAGTTCCGATCATCCTTGATAAAGAGCCGCTCGGAAATTGAAATGTGTAAAAACTGTACGGAAGGCACGAAAGTTTGGGGCTAACCCAAGGTATAGCCGGAGGCATTGGAACGCAAATAACCTCGTATGCGTCAGAGAACAATAGCCCGACGTAATGAACATCTCTCCAGACAATTCGTTAGAATTAATGAATTGATAATCAGAAAAGCTTGCAGGGAATTATTGTTTTCATACTTTTGTCGTGAAACTTTCGTGAAACAGTTCGTAGGGAATACGAGCGAATCTTCCCATCTTTGAAATTCTAACGCAGCTAAGTTTTCGTATGTATGGCCAAAGTCATTGCCATTGCCAATCAGAAGGGGGGAGTAGGGAAAACGACTACAACTATTAATCTCGCCGCCAGTTTGGCAACATTAGAGTTTCGAACCCTTATTGTAGACGCAGATCCGCAGGCTAACTCTACTTCCGGGCTGGGTTTTAACCCCAAGGAAATTGAGAATTCCATTTATGAGTGCATGGTCGATGGTATTAAAGCCACCGATATCATTATTCCGACAGATTTAGATAATCTGGATCTGATTCCTTCACATATTGACCTGGTAGGAGCCGAAATAGAGATGATTAACCTGAAAACTCGCGAAGAAAAAATGAAGGGAGCTTTGGCTCCCATTCGTGATGAGTATGACTTTATCATCATTGACTGCTCGCCTTCACTGGGGTTAATTACCATTAACAGTCTGGTTGCTTCGGATTCCATTATTATTCCCGTTCAATGTGAATATTTTGCCCTGGAAGGCTTAGGTAAGCTGCTAAATACCATCAAAATCATTCAGACGCGGCTCAATACCGGCTTAAGCATTGAAGGAATTCTGTTGACCATGTATGACTTACGCGTTCGGCTTTCCAATCAGGTTGTTAATGAGGTAACGACTCACTTCCAGAACATGGTATTTAATACCATCATTCCCCGGAATGTTCGCTTGTCAGAATCTCCCAGCTTTGGCGTACCGGCCATTGCTCACGATGCTGATTCAAAAGGAGCCATCAGTTATCTGAATCTCGCTCGCGAAATCCTGGCTAAAAATGGGATGGTGACGATCGATTAATGAAGGTCTTTCATGAAGTACAGGGTATAAAGACACGGGAGTAAAGGCTTGCTCCGCAACACCAGGTTTGATTATGAATAATAATACGAATAAAAAACGGGTTGGTTTAGGCCGTGGACTAGGAGCCCTTTTACAGGATTCTGACTCGGTGAATATCCGTTCAACACCTCTGTCGGCTTTGGAGAATATTAGCTCCATGAATGAAATCAATGTTAATTTCATTGAGACCAACCCTTATCAACCCCGTACGCATTTCGATGAAGATTCCTTACAGGAACTGGCAGAATCCATCCGAATCCAGGGGATTATTCAACCCATTACAGTCCGGCAGTTAGGCCGCGACGAATATCAGCTCATTTCGGGAGAACGGCGTTGGCAGGCTACCAAGTTGGCTGGCTTAACGCACATTCCGGCTTACGTTCGAACGGCCAATGACCAGCAGATGCTGGAAATGGCCCTAATTGAAAACATTCAGCGGGAAAACCTGAATGCTATGGAAATAGCCCTGAGTTATCAGCGACTTATTTCCGAATGCAACCTGCGGCAGGAAGAACTCGGTGAGCGAGTAGGTAAAAACCGCACGACAGTGAATAACTACATCCGTCTGTTGAAGCTTCCACCAGCTATTCAGATTGCCCTGCGGGACAATAAAATTTCCATGGGCCATGCCCGGGCCATCATTAACATTGATGATGCCGAGATCCAGTTAAGTCTTTTCCAACGCATTATGGCTGAGGACTGGTCGGTACGCCGGGTAGAAGAGGAAGTTCGCAAGATTCAGAATCCTATGCTGGCTGAAGCCAAAGCCCGCAAATCACTACCACTTAAGCAGGAAATCCGGAATTTACAGTTCCGTCTCTCATCTTTTTTTGGCTCGAAAGTAGCCATCAAGGCCGATGAAAAAGATAAGGGAGAAATCCGGATTCCGTTTACCAACCAAGACGACTTGGAACGTATCCTGGGGGTATTGGGGGAGTTGAAATAACAAAAATTAACAACAGTCAGAGGTGAAGCAAGTGCAATCAGTACGTTCTTTGGTTTCTCAAATACGAATAGCCATGAAATACCTGATATATTGCTTCCTGGTGCTGGGCTTTGGTTACACGGCTTCTGCTCAAGTGTTGGATTCTCTGCAAAATGCTACCCAGGCGGTTGATGCCGTTCATATTGAAGGCGATACCTTGCTTTCAAAGGCGGATAAAAAGCAAAAAAAACTTCCCTTTGTTATTGTTCCCCGAAAGGCAACTCTGAAGTCACTGATGCTGCCCGGATTAGGTCAGGCCTACATTCGTCAGTACTGGACAATTCCCGTCATTTACGCTGGCTTTGGCGGATTAGCCTATGGATATGTAATTAACAACCAGGTTTACAAGGCTTTTCGAAAGGGCTGGGCAAGCTATATCTATCAATACTATACGGAGGGGAATACTACTAGTGCCTCAGCCGATGTAAAAGCTTTTGGGACCACTTATACGTATACCAGCGAAACGGGTTTGCGTTATTTTACGAATACATATCGACGATATCGGGATTTGTGTATTATTGGGGCCGTGGGGCTATACGCCCTACAACTTATTGAAGTCAATGTGTCAGCTCACATGAAAACGTTTGATAATACGGATGATATTTCCCTGCACCTTCGGCCTGGGGTAAAAACAGATAACATCAGCACCCTATTTGGCGTAACGGCTGTATTAACCTTGAAATAACAGCAGCCCAAGGGCTGCTATCTAAGTAAAGAAAGAATGCGAATTGTATTATTAGGCTACGGGAAAATGGGTAAAGTAATTGAACGCATTGCCCGGGAGCGTGGTCACGAAATTGTGGGCCGGATCGAGGAAATCAATCGGCCGGATTTCGCAGCTTTTTCACCTGCTTCAGCGGACGTAGTCATTGAGTTTAGTCATCCTTCTGCGGCTTTTCAAAACCTGAAGGATTCCTTGGGGCAAGGGTTACCTACGGTTTGCGGAACCACCGGCTGGCTAGAGCACCGTCCTGAAATTGAAGAGCTGTGTGCCAAAACGCACGGAGCCTTTTTTTATGCATCTAATTATAGCATTGGAGTGAATTTATTCTTTCGCCTGAATAAAATACTGGCCAAACTCATCAGTCCATATCCTGATTACAAGGTGACCATGACCGAAATTCACCACATCCATAAAAAGGATGCTCCGAGTGGAACGGCCATCACACTAGCCGAAGATATTCTCTCGGTGAATGACCGTTTATCCGCTTGGAGATTGGAAGACGGAGATGGATTAAGTACCTTGCCCATTCAGGCTCTTCGCCAGGGCGAAGTTCCGGGTACCCATATCGTTGAGTACACATCAGGAGTTGATACCCTTGAAATCAAACATACCGCCCATAACCGGGAAGGCTTCGCTTTGGGAGCCGTCGTAGCGGCTGAATGGCTGGTTGGTAAATCAGGGGTATTTGGCATGGACGATCTACTGGACGAAGCTTGATCTTAATACATAAGAAGCACATTAACGAAATTATGGCAGAAGAAGTAAAAACGGCTCAGCAGCCTAAAAAGAAAAAATCGGCTATCCACGAATGGCTTGACTCAGTCGTGTTTGCCGTCGTGGTGGCTACGCTGATTCGCTGGCTATTTTTGGAAGCGTATACTATTCCAACACCTTCTATGGAAAATAGCTTACTGGTAGGAGATTTTCTATTCGTAAGCAAACTGCACTACGGAACGCGTACACCTCAGACACCCCTTCAAATACCTTTAACACATCAGAAAATCTGGGGTACGAATACTGATTCATACCTGCCCTGGATTAAGCTACCCATGTACCGCTTGCCTGGATTCACGCATGTGAAAAATGGTGATGTAGTGGTATTTAACTATCCGGATTCCCTGCAATTACCCGCCGATTTACGTCCTAATTATATCAAACGCTGTATCGGTATTCCGGGGGATGTAATCGAAGTACGCGAAGCACAGGTTATTGTTAATGGGAAACCCATGGAAAATCCACCTAAGATGTTGCACGCATATTACGTGTACACGACAGAGGATTTAGATAATAAGTTTTTTCTTAAGTACGATATCTGGAACCGAAGTAACGAAGGGCCTAACTGGCAACCTCTAACCGCTATTGATTCCGTAAAGAAAGAAGTCATCACTATTGGCTATGAAGTAAATACCAGTGCTGAGGTAGCCAGGCAGTTCCGGGAAATGGGAATGCGGGTTGAACCCGTAACCATTCCTGAAGGAGAGCAGGACATCAGTGTGTACCCACAGTCTGCTTTGTTTAACTGGAACCGGGATAATTACGGACCCATTCGGATTCCGAAAAAAGGAGAAACCATTCAGTTAACGACTGAAAATATTGCTCTCTACCGGGACGTAATCGAAAACTACGAATACAATGATGCCGTTGAAATTAGCGGCAACTCTGTGAAAGTCAATGGCCAGGCTATCAGCAGCTATACCTTTAAACAGGATTATTACTTCATGATGGGAGACAACCGTAATAATTCAGCTGACTCCCGGTATTGGGGCTTTGTTCCTGCCGATCACATTGTGGGCAAAGCCGTATTTATTTGGATGTCTCTGGATCCAGACGGTGGATTACTTAACAAAATTCGCTGGAGAAGATTGTTTAATTTGATTAACTAGCGGATAATCAGCTGTTTTTGAAACCCTCTGCGTGATCTCATGCAGAGGGTTTATTTTATATTCTTATAAAACTGCCTACATTCAGGCAGAAAACATACCTACTTGTTTTTACGTATTAGTGCCTCAAAACCTACTTATGCAACATTTACACGCAACTGATTACTTTGTTTTTGGAGCGTATTTTCTGCTCGTATCCCTGTACGGCTACTGGATTTACCGACGTAAACAATCAAAAGAACTCAATACCAAAGACTTTTTTCTGGCCGAAGGATCCTTAACCTGGTGGGCCATTGGAGCTTCGCTCATTGCTTCAAATATTTCTGCGGAACATTTCATTGGCATGTCGGGCTCTGGTTTTGCCATGGGACTAGCCATTTCTTCGTACGAATGGATGTCGGCCGTTACACTAATCATCGTTGCGATTTTTTTCATCCCGATTTACCTGAATAACAAGGTTTATACCATGCCACAGTTTCTCTCGCAACGGTATAATGATATAGTTGCGACAATTATGGCGGTATTCTGGCTACTTCTGTACGTCTTTGTCAATCTGACCTCTATCCTGTATTTGGGAGCTTTGGCGATTGAAACAATTACGGGCATTGATTTTACCTATTGCATGTTGGGTTTAGCCTTATTTGCCGTTTTCATTACGCAGGGTGGAATGAAAGTAATTGGCTATACCGATCTGATTCAGGTCGTTATTCTGGTTTTGGGAGGAATTGCCGTAACCTATCTGGCTCTTAACATGGTATCCGATCGGCTGGGGGGCAAGGGCGTCGTAGATGGCTTACGTTTATTGCATACGCAGGCTGATGATCATTTTCACATGATTTTTATGGAAGGGGATAAGTACTATTATGAGCTTCCCGGAATGGCAGTGCTCTTTGGTGGGATGTGGATAAATAACCTGAACTACTGGGGTTGTAATCAGTACATCGTGCAGAGGGCATTAGGTGCCAACCTGCCCACGGCCCGCAATGGAATCCTCTTTGCCGCTTTTCTGAAAATTATTATTCCCATGATTTGCGTCATTCCGGGTATTGCGGCTTATGTACTTTATCAACATGGGGCATTTCAGCAGGAAATGGTCGATGCGGCGGGTATAATTAAGCCTGATCATGCCTACCCGACGCTCATGAATTTGCTGCCAAATGGATTAAAAGGCTTAGCTTTTGCCGCTCTGACGGCTGCCGTAGTGGCCTCACTGGCCGGGAAAGCCAACAGCATTTCGACCATCTTTAGTCTGGATATCTATCAGAAATTCCTTAATCCGGCTGCATCAGATCGTCGGGTGCTTTGGATTGGTCGGTTAGCAGTCTGGGTGGCTTTTGGTATTGCTTTGCTGATAACCCCTCAACTTCGCAGGCTTGAACAGGCGTATCAGTTTATTCAGGAGTATTCCAATTACCTGACACCGGGAGCTTTTGCCCTGTTTTTTCTGGGATTGTTCTGGAAACGTACTACTTCGGCCGCCGCTCTGGTAGCCGCTAGCTTATCCATCCCACTGGCGTTGGCCTTTAAGTATTTGCCCACTACGCCGATTCCGTTCCTACACCGTACGGGATGGTCATTTCTGATTTTGGTAACTATTATGGTGATCGTATCCTTACTGGATCCTAAAAGCCAGAATAATCCTAAAGGATTGGTTTTACAACGCAATTGGTTTCGGGTATCACCTGCATTTATCGTCTTTTCCGTACTGATCTGGGGAATTATTGCGGCTCTCTATACCGTATTCTGGTAAATTATTATGAGTTAAGTACAAATAATTGTTTATTATGTCCTTTTATGAAGACATTCTATTATTTTTGATCTTCAGCTAAGGGGCTTCTCCTTACTAAAACCTCTTCTACAATGAAAACTAATTTCACTATCAAGGAAATGGCTCCGCTTGCGAGTTTGGATGTGTGGGAAGAAGATGTGCTCGAACGCTATCCCGAACCTCAGACGACTGCCAAGGCAAAAGATGAGTTTCGAAATTATGAAAACCCCGAACGGGATACCGTTCGCGAATTTTATCGTCTGAATCATACTTACCAGACCTACGATTTTGTTTTATCCAAAAAGGCAGATTTTCTGAAATTTGACCGTAAAGAGATGCCTATCTGGGAGGCATTCGATTTTCTTAATACGCTTGTGGATGATTCAGACCCCGATATTGAACTAGATCAGTTACAACACCTTTTGCAAACGTCTGAGGCCATCAGAGCCGATGGACATCCCGACTGGTTTGTGCTAACGGGTTTACTCCATGATATGGGGAAGGTTCTGTGTTTGTTTGGAGAACCCCAATGGGCCGTGGTAGGTGATACTTTTCCGGTAGGCTGCAAACCTTCGGACAAGATTGTATATCCTGAGTTTTTTAGTGCCAATCCAGATAGTCAGGATAAACGCTATAATACCAAATACGGTGTATACGAACCGAATTGCGGGCTACGCAACGTACACATGTCGTGGGGGCACGATGAGTACCTCTACCACATGATGAAAGATTATATGCCTGAGCCGGCTTTGTACATGATGCGGTATCACTCTTTTTACGCTCAGCACCGGGAGGAAGCCTATGATCATTTAATGGATGATCATGATCGGGAAATGTTTAAATATGTACGATTGTTTAATCCGTACGATTTGTACTCAAAGGCTCCCGTTCCTCCTAATGTAAAAGAGTTAAAACCCTATTATGAAGATTTGATTGCCAAGTATTTACCCGGAACTATTAAATTCTGATTGATAATAGCAGGAGCCGACTTTCATCAAGTCGGCTCCTGCTATTATCAATCCTGGGGATTTATTCCACGTATAAAACCAGGCCCTTCAGATAATGCCCTTCGGGATGAAAAAAATTCACGGGGTGATCAGGCCCCTGAGACAGATGGTGTAAAACCCGAACCTGCCGGCCGGCTTCAATCGCGGCGGCAACAATTGTATTATAGAATAATTCCCGATCGACTACTTGCGAACAGGAGAACGTGAACAGAATTCCGCCCGGAGCCAACCGCTTTAAGCCCTCAATATTCAGTCGTTTATAACCCTGCACGGCTCGGTGTCGGGCATCCATACTTTTGGCATACGCTGGTGGATCCAGCACGACAACGTCGTACTGCTGATCGTGGCTTTTCAGATATTTTACGACGTCTTCGGCGTAGGCTTCGTGCGTAATTGCTGCTGACTCAAAATTCACTTCGACGTTTTTCTCGACCAGTCGAATGGCTTTTTCCGAGACATCAACCGAATGAACCAGAGTCGCCTGGGCAGCTAGAGCGTAGATGGAGAAACCACCCGAATAGCAGAAGGCGTTTAAGACACGTTTACCCGCCACGTATTTGCTCAGTAGCTGCCGGTTTTCTCGCTGATCGAGAAAGAAACCAGTTTTCTGACCCGTTTGCCAGTCAATTAAAAAGGTATGGTTATTTTCTAGAACCGAATGTGGAAGGGCAATTTCGTGTTTCTGCCATAAATACCCATTCTGAACACTTTGGGCATAACGATCGGGCAGGGTTTCGTGACTTTTGTCATAAACGCCTACTAAAGTATCGTCATAGAGTTGTTGCAGGGCCTTGGTAATGCCTTCGCGTTCGCGGTGCATGCCTACGCTGTGAGCCTGAAAAACAACAACTCCGTTGTACCAATCCAGAATCAGGCCCGGTAACCCATCACCTTCTCCGTGCACGAGGCGGTAACAATTCGTCGTGGTAAACTGAAGAGCTTGCCGGACTCGAAGAGCTTTTTCCAGTTTTTCGTGCCAGAAAGAGGCATCTGGCGTAACAGGTTGAAAGGCAAATAATTTAACGGTAATAGACCCTTCGTGGAAATGCCCGGTTGCCAGGTAGTTTTTCTGATGATCCAGTACATTGACCACGTCACCATCTTTGGGCTTACCCAATGTTTTGTCGATAGCTCCCGAAAAAACCCATGGATGGAAACGACGCAGAGGAGCGTCTTTGCCAGGTTTTAAGATAATCTCTGCTAACATCCTGCAAAGATACGGCTCAGTTTAACGCAGTCTCTTCTTCTCGCACCTTAAATAGACGTTTCAGCCACAACAGTTTCTCTTTTCGTTCCTCCTGCTTTTCTTCTTCAGAAGGTTGATAGATGGGGAAGGAATTTAAATCAGGCTGGCCGGCATCAATCCAGCAGGTATACCAGAAATCACCAGTCATTTTAATAGCAGCCCGCATTTGCCGCTCTACTTGTTGATTAATAGCCAAGTGATAAGCCTGAGAAAATTCGCGGGAATAGGTTTTCTGAAGGATTGTATTTCGCTCTTCGAAGGCATATTTACGCGATTGTCCCAGCTTCTGGGTAATCTGTGTTTCTAGTAAGAACAAGGAATCCAGGCAATGATGGGCCTGCTGTACTGCCTGCCAGGAGCGTTTCTGTATGGATTGGACGTATTCGGCAGGGCCTACAAAAAAATCGTAACTTTCGGCATATAATTCAGGTAAGCGACTTTCCCAAAAAGCATGAATACCTTCCTGTTGGGTAAGCTGACCATTATAATTACGGGTGGTGTGCAGGGGTACATTTCCATCCGCAATGTAATGCCCCATTTCAGCCGAGAGCTTTAAAATTTTACTTAGGTTTCGCTCCTTAAAAGCCTCGGTTAACTGGTACTTCATAAGCTGAATGTGCCAGGGAACAATACCGTGAGCATTCAGAGTATCAGCTCCCCAGAAAATCAGAGCATCCTTCCAATAAGGCTTTGCCCAGGCACTGTCGCCGTAGGCTTCCCGGTCGAAATAGTGGCGGGCGGCTTCGCCGGGTACGGCGTATCTTCGCTTGTCAGGATCCACCGAATGTTCCATTAAATAGGCCAGATTCTTTTTATAAAAGCGGTTCATTTCCGGTGGTAAGGTAAAGATGGCCAAGCGGTTAATCCGCTGATGAGCGTAAAAGCCCCAACCAGATGCTATTTGAGGAATCAGGAATAGTAGTACGAGGAGACTTTTCATAGTAAAGTAGACTGAACGAGACGTAAAGGAGGAAATACAAAGAGATGATTCCGTTTATTTGCAAACAAATTGTGGTAAATCCCTTATTTTGAAAAGAATTTTTGAGTGAACGGCTGGTAATCTGAAAAGGAACAGCTATTTTTGCATTCCAATTTCGAAAAA
>JASGGE010000087.1:0-16642 GCA_047605205.1 Siphonobacter sp. | reverse complement strand
GTAATTGTTCCATTTCTTCTACGTTCGGTACACGTGGCGAATGGATATCATATACACCAGGGCCAATTTCATTTGGATAATGAAAGGTTGAAAATGCTTCCAGGAGTTCCATTTGCGAACGCGAAGTTTCAATGGTAATCACATCAGCATCCATTCGAGCTATGGAGTCGATAATGTCATTAAACTCTGAATAACACATATGGGTGTGGATCTGTGTCTGGTCGGCAACGCCGGCAGCACTAAGCTTAAAAGCATTTACCGCCCAGGTTAAGTAGGCAGCCCAGTCAGCTTTGCGTAAAGGCAGGCCTTCGCGAATGGCTGGTTCGTCAATCTGAATGATTCGAATACCCGCTTTTTCCAGATCCAGCACTTCGTCACGGATAGCCAGGGCAATTTGAAACGCTGTTTCACTACGAGGCTGATCATCCCGAACAAATGACCATTGCAAAATGGTAACTGGTCCGGTTAACATTCCTTTCATGAGAGCTTTGGTCTTGGATTGAGCGAAGGTAGACCAACGAACTGTCATGGCTTCAGGGCGTTCAATATCACCGTAAATAATGGGAGGCTTTACACACCGGCTGCCATAGCTCTGCACCCAGCCATTCTGCGTAAAAACATAGCCAGCAAGTTGTTCGCCGAAATACTCTACCATATCATTCCGCTCAAACTCGCCATGTACCAATACATCCAGGCCAATTTCTTCCTGCCAACGAATGGATTTTTCAATCTGTTCTTCTACAAATGCCTCATATTCAGCCTGAGTAACTTCGCCTTTTCTGTATTTGGCTCGCCATTGCCGCACCTCATCTGTTTGTGGAAAAGAACCAATGGTGGTAGTAGGCAATAGCGGTAATTTCAGAATTTGCTCCTGAATTTTCTGACGAATCGGAAAAGCATTTCTCCGTTCGAAGTCATTTATCTGAATGGATAGAACCCGATTTTTAACTTGTTCTTTATGAATGAGGGGCGACGTCCGGCGGCTTGCCATAGCTTTCAGGTTTTCCGCCAAAGTCTGGCTTAATTCAGGCGTATGCGTTTCAGATGCCAGTCTGGCCAAGCATACTACCTCCGTAAGTTTCTGCCTGGCAAAAGCCATCCAGTTTTTAATTTCCGGTGTTAATACCGTCTCATTGATCTCCAGTTCCAAATCACAGGGACAGTGTAATAAAGAACAGGACGGAGCCACCCAAACGCGGTTTTTCCCTAAGTGCCCAACTGCTTTCTGAATCAGGCTCAGGGAATGTTCGTAATCATTTTTCCAGACATTTCTACCATCTACAATTCCCAGCGAAAGAATACATCCAGAAGCTTTAAAGGGTTCATCGGTCAGTACTTTCTCTAATTGATCCTGCCCTCTCACCAGGTCCAGATGTAGGGCATGCACCGGTAACCGGAACGCCAACAGTGAAGAAACCTTATCAAAATAAGTGGCCAGTATGCTTTTTAATTGTGGTAACTCTTGCCGGAACGTTTCATACGCTTTCTGAAAAGCAACCTTCTGTTCGGCTGATAGATCCAGCGTCAGGCAGGGTTCATCAAATTGCACCCAACTAGCTCCCCGGCCCAGAAGTTCACGCAACACATCGGTATAGACCGGTAAAAGCTCATCAAGTAAATCGATCCGATTAAAACCAGATTCTTTTTCTTTCCCAAGTAACAGATACGAAACAGGTCCAAGCAATACGGGCTTGGTAATAATCCCCATCTGTTTGGCATCTTCAAAATCGTGAATGATTTTATCTGAATACCGCTTAAAGCTCTGGTCCTTGGTAAATTCAGGAACGATGTAATGATAATTAGTATCAAACCATTTCGTCATTTCCATGGCTTTGATATCCACACCATCCTTTTGAATACCACGAGCCATTGCAAAATAAATATCTAGCTCCCGGTTCGTTTTTCCATCAATCAGAGCATGATACCTTTCGGGCACGGCTCCCAGCATCAGACTAGTATCGAGTACCTGATCATAATACGAAAAATCGTTGGAGGGAATAAGCTCGATACCTGCTTCTTTTTGTGTTTGCCAGTTCTGGCGACGAATCTGACGCCCCGCCCAAAGCAGTTCGTCTTTGGAAATTTTACCGGCCCAGAATTGTTCACAGGCTCGTTTGAGTTCGCGTTTGCTCCCAATACGTGGGTAGCCCAAGTTGTGCGTTAACATGTGTTTAAAAGGGTTTAAGCCTCTGAAACACCCAACCCGCCATAACTCCTGGTGAATTTTTACAAACTGGCTTTTGAGTATAGCCGCAAACGCTCTGATATAGTTCATATCAGAAAGCGTGCCTGCCCTGCTATATCGCAGTTGACGAATAGCTGACTATTTCAATATACCATTTGTAAAATCAATGCGAAACTAAGCCCCAAGCGTGAGAGCATAGCCATTGAGAACATCGGCAAGTCTCCTGACTTGTACCATTGCGGCCCCCCTTCTCATTCCTTACGGAACAATGGGCTAGCTGGACAGCAACTTGTTTCAAACTTCGAAACGGGTACTAACAGTAGCACGTCTGCTCGTGATTTTCACACGATTCCTTTTTAATTCCTATGGTGACCTGAAGCTTTTCACCAACGAAACCGATGATCCGATTGACGGGTATTTACAAAGAACAGGGCAAATATAGAACAAAGCAAAGACAGCAGAAAATGAGCAGGGCTGCTAATAAGGTTTCCCTAAAGAAGTATTCATTTCAGCAATAGAATCTATTTTACAATGCTGACAGTTCTACCGAAATATTTTTATTGGCTTTATTTTATAAAAAATTTCAAAAAAACAGCAAAAATCGTGCTTTTTTCGGGAAGTTTGATTGAACTTTTAAATTTGTCATAATACAATTGACTCATCAACAGCTTTACTTGAAACGATCTATTTTAATTCTTTTAAACATCTGATTCTTACTGATGAAGACGCTGAACCAGTATAATTTTGCCGGTAAAAAGGCACTTGTCCGCGTAGATTTCAACGTTCCCCTGAATGACCGCTATGAAATTACGGACGACACCCGTATCAAAGCGACCATTCCGACTATTCAGAAAATTCTGAACGACGGCGGTTCAGTTATCTTAATGTCTCACCTCGGTCGCCCGAAGGATGGGCCAACGGAAAAGTATTCGTTGAAACACCTTATTAACGCACTTTCTTTAATCTTTAATCGCCCGGTTAAGTTTGCTCCTGATGCCATCGGGGCAGAAGCAACTGAACTAGCCGCAACCCTGCAACCCGGTGAAATTCTATTACTCGAAAATCTTCGTTTCTACAAAGAAGAAGAAAAAGGTAATGTTGAATTTGCCGAGAAACTCTCGAAACTAGGTGATGTTTGGGTAAATGATGCCTTCGGTACAGCTCACCGTGCCCATGCTTCAACGGCCGTTATTGGTCAATTCTTTACCGATAAAGTAGCTGGTTACGTAATGCAGGCGGAGTTGGATAATGCTCAACGAGTATTAGATCACGCAGAACGGCCTTACACGGCTATTATGGGCGGAGCTAAAATTTCTGATAAAATTCTAATTATCGAAAAACTACTTGATCGCGTCGATAACCTGATTCTGGGTGGTGGTATGACCTATACTTTCGTGAAAGCTCTCGGTGGCCAGATTGGTAATTCGATCAACGAGCCTGATAAGCTGGAATTGGCTCTTGAAATTATTCAGAAAGCAAAAGATAAGGACGTGAACCTGATCATGCCTTTAGATACCGTTATTGCGGATAAATTCTCTAATGATGCCAGCAAAACGACTGTCCCTTCCGCTCAAATTCCTGATGGCTGGCAAGGTCTGGACATCGGACACCAATCCATTGTATTGTTCAGCGAAACCGTTTCTGAATCAAAAACCATTCTTTGGAATGGCCCAATGGGTGTTTTTGAATTCCCTAACTTTGCTTTAGGTACCAATTCCATCGCTGAAGCAGTTGTAAAAGCTACCGAAGAAAATGGTGCTTTTTCACTCATTGGCGGTGGAGACTCTGCTTCTGCAGTAAACAACGCCGGTTACGGTGATCGGGTGAGCTACGTTTCTACTGGCGGGGGGGCTCTTCTGGAATATATGGAAGGTAAGGTTCTGCCTGGTGTAGCTGCCTTAGAAGACTAATCCGTTTGGAGTTTTCGACCCTGTAAAAAGCAAAACCAGCCCATCTGGGCTGGTTTTGCTTTCATGAAAGATTGTGTTGTTAAACTAATATAGGTTTCTAATACGCTGTACCTGTTGATACCGATTTCCGGCTTTAAGCGTTTTGCTTACGAAGTATAATTCTAAAAGAAGCTCCCTCGCCAGGTTTTCCCTGTGCTTCGATAATGCCACCCAGGTTTTCAACGATTTTTTTACAAAGAGCCAGCCCAATACCCGTTCCTTCATATTCAGATCGGCCATTGAGCCGTTGGAAAACCTGAAAAATCCGATCAGAATACTGTGGGTCAAAACCAATGCCGTTATCCTCCACCGTAACTTCAACCCACTTATCTTGGTACCTTAATCCATACGGGCGAATTTCAGAAGCGTTCAACTTTCGTGATTGTATGCGAATAACGGGTGATCGTGACGAATCCGTAAATTTTAATGAATTCCCAAGCAGGTTTGAAAATAGTTGCCGCACCTGCACATCTACCCCTTCTACAATGGGCATTAAACCTACCTGAATATCTGCGTGTTTTTCAGCGATTTTTGAATCAAAATCTTCAATTACTTCTTTTAAAACTATCTCTAGCGACACAGGGCCACGTTCCTGCCCCTGCCGGGTTACTCTGGACAGCAGCAACAACCCATCTATTAAGGTACGCATCCGGTCAACCGCCTGTAAGGTACGCCGGATATAGTCTTCAATATCTTCTGAAAGATCGGATCCTAAGCGTTGGTGAAGCCGACCAATAAAGGCTGAAATTTTACGAAGAGGTTCCTGTAAATCGTGCGAAGCAGCATAGGCAAACTGTTCCAGTTCGCCGTTGGAACGCTGAAGTTCCTCAATTTTATGCCGCAAAGCTGACTCATAATTTCGCAGGATAGTGATATCAGCAATACTCCCAACCAGCAGAATAACCTTTCCCGATTCGTCTGTAACAGGTCGCCCGATTATTATTAAAATTTTCTCCTGACCATTTTGAATTAATACATTGTGTTCCAATTGAAAAGAATGTTTTTTTTCAATGGATTGTTGTACGGCTTGGCTCAGCAGAGCATTATTCGGTTCATCTAAAAACTCAAATAAAGAGGTATATTCATCTGAATCAACCGGGAAATTTTCTTTCGTATACCCCAGTATTTTATATAGCCCGTCCGAACAGGTAAGCCTACCCGTTCGCATATCCTTTTCCCAACTACCAAAATGAAAAACATCTTCCGTAATGGTAAACATTTCCTGTTGCTGCAACAGGCGGTGATACGGAGCCCGCTGTTCCGTTACATCTTCCGCAATACCTATGCACTCAATAGGCTTACCTGCTTCCCAGCGAAAGATGGTAACACGGGCTCGCACGATTCGGATTGAGTTATTCTTATCACGAACGGAAATTTCATACTCGATAAAGTCGCTGGATTGATCTCGTAACTTTCGTAACTGTTTCTTATGATAATCAACTGATTTTTGGCTGAGCAAAGTGCTTAAATAAGCTGGCCCCAGCGTTTTTAATTCTTCTGATGTATAACCTATTAAATCATATACCCGATCATTGATGTATATCAATTCTCCCGTATCCAAATGCTGGACATACACGACATATGGAACCAGTAGATTTATCTTATTGAGCATCTGAAGATGCTCGGGAAATTCCTTTGAATATTGGGGGTCCGTCATCGTTTATTATAGCTAATGCTGCGAGTGTGTATCAACTGCACAAAGCAATGAGGTTCAAAATCAGACCATTTATCTAAGGATGAAATCTTCCAGTATGAAATTAGATGGTTTTGAGAAATCCTCTAATTCATGGAAGCCTTTGATTCTCCGGCGTGCTATTCCACACCAACAGTTATTCACCCACGTGTTCGTTTAAACTTGAGTATGTTCTTTTTCCAAGAAAAAAGTATTCCTTCAAGATGCTTCGTGGATAGACGGTATTGGGCATTTTCGAAGTTCTAATTGATTTTAATGCTCTTCGTTTCTTATACCAGAGCGGGAAATTGCGATAAAAATTAAAGTGAGCTCTGGCAACCGCCCAACATCCTTCGGGTGAACCTTGCAGCAGAAATTTTATTCCTGCAACACCATCCAAAACAAGCCTGAGAAATATTTTCCATACTAACTGATTGCCCGGTATATTTTTATAGAGCATCGCCAGGCTATTCCGAAAATTCAGAAAAGCTTTTCGGGCATTGTGGTAGTTTAGCGTCCCTCCCCCAACGTGATAGACTGTGGATGAACCAATTGCATAGATGCTGTACCCTGCCATCTGTATACGCCAGCAAAGGTCTATTTCTTCCATATGGGCAAAGAAATCGCTATCTAGTCCACCTAAGCAATGATAAAGTTCTGACCTTATGATCATGCAGGCTCCGCAAGCCCAGAAGCACTCAACCGCATCATCGTATTGATTTATATCATCTTCACAGAAATCAAATATACGTCCACGTGTAAAGGCATAACCCATAGGGTCTATGTATCCGCCAACACCGCCGCCATATTCGAAATGATTTTTACGATAATAAGAAAGGATTTTAGGTTGCACCGCTGCTACGGAAGGCTCTTTTTCAAGAACTTCGAGCAAAGGTTTTGTCCAGTCAGGACATACTTCAACATCTGAATTAAGTAAGCAATAGTATTTGGCCCTAATATGTTTTAAAGCAACGTTATACCCTTCGGCAAAGCCCAAATTAGTCGGAAGCTGTACTAAATGAACTTGTGGATAGTGGGTACGTAGCCAACTGACAGAGTCGTCTACAGAAGCATTATCCGCAATATAAATAGGATGATTATCGGAATAAGCCAGTACGGAGGGAAGAAATTTCTCAAGGTACGACCGACCGTTATAATTCAAAATAACAATGGCAAGCAAATTCATGTACACAAAAAAAGGCCGCGACCAGAAGTCATATCTGACTGATGGATCTCAGTGAGATATTATTTTCCAAAAAGCCCGCCCAAATCCATTCCTGGAATATTAGGAAGTAATCCTTCAGTAGCCTGCCTCAGGTGTTCGGCAGCCTTTGTTTCAACTGCTTCGAGAGCTTTATTAGTTGCAGCTACAATTAAATCGCGAAGCATTTCAGTATCTTCAGGTTTCACCAGATCTGGATCAATTTCCAGGTTAATCAATTGCTTCCGACCATTCACTGTAGCCTTTACCAGGCCTGCTCCTGCTTCTGCAGTCTCCGTAATAGAAGGTAATGAATCTTGGGCTTCTTTCATGCGGGCCTGTAAATCTTTCATTTTGCCCATCATGCCAAACATATCGAACATACGCGTTTTTCTAAAATTGTACAAAAGTAATAAATGTCTGAGTTCAGTCCTTAAAAAATCAGACCTCATTACTTCACCGGACTAAGCGTACCATTCCTCGCTTCGTAAATTTTTCACCCTGACTATTTGTCACTTCAATGCGATAGGCGTAATCGCCTTGAGGAGCTTGCTTCCCGTTTATTGTTCCATCCCAGCCACCTTCCAGATTGTTCATGGAGAAAATGGGGTTACCCCAACGGTCATAAATGGTCATTGTAAGTACATCCACATTATTAGCTATTGGATGAAAGACATCATTCTGGGTATCTCCGTTGGGTGAAAAAGCTTCCTGTACATACAACTGGATTGGAAGTGTGTAATTAATTACATTCGACCAGCTTACCCGGCCAGTATCCGTTACGGCTTCTACCCGGAAACGCGTACTCGACGAAAAACTTCCCAGGCTTGAAATACTATAGGAGTTCTTTAAACCCGCCGACTGTTGTTGCATAATATTCCCCGTAGGGTCTAACACATGAATAGTATATTCTTTTACGGCTTCAGTAAAGGGGGTAGGGCTAGTCCAGGTGAGTACAGAACCTGATTGTCTTAGAAAAATCGTACAAACAGCTGACGAAAAATCCGAATAGTTTTTACATATATCCCGATAAGAAATTTTATAACAATATGATCTTTCGGTAGCAACGGAAGTAGTATCCTGCAGAGGCGAAGTAATCAAACGATCCACTAGCTGCTGAAAGCCCTGCCCGGCTGGTGCCCTCTGAATTAGGGTTGATAGGCTCTCCTGCCCGGCTGGTAATTGCCATTCCAATCTTGCCTGACCGTTGTAAACGGTAGTATAAAAATCGGTTATTAGTGGCGGGGTTGTTGGTAGTGTAATAGACTCACACTTCGGCATTGAAATAGACGTCATATTGCCGATTCTGGCGGTTACTTTATAACAGTACGTTGGGCCACATAATACGGTTGTGTCACTTAACTGAGTAGTTGAAATATCTGTAATAGCAGGAAAAGTAGTAATGCCATTGGTTACGGTATAAGATTGAAAATCCAGACCATCCGTTGGGCTCGGATGAGCCTGCCATTTTACATCAATTTGTTTTCCATTTGCTGTAATACTAATTGGAATGGTGCATAGTTCAGATGAAGGAATAGGCGTAGCACAAACATTAAGGGATTTCACCTGAAAACAATATTGCTTTGTATTATCAAGCCCTGTAACGGTCTGACTAACAATATTGGTGGTATTCTTAAGGCCCGTAGCCTGATAGGTTCCTCCGTTTACTTTCTGATAAATTTCCGTTTCTGTACCCGCCTGCCCTACATATTGTAAAACTGCATTAGCATTTGATACTACTTCCAGCTGAGTAATACTAGGCTGAAAGAGCGAAGAAACGCTCATAATAGCAGCATAGACATCCTTCCAGTTTGAACAGCCCGTTTCATAAGAACCTGTAACACGCACCGTTTTTCCCACCGTTGCATCCGAATAGGTATGTGTTTTGGTGTAGGGTAAGTCAGCCTGCGTAAGTGTTTCGGTATTGTTATCTCCCCAATACACTGTAAACTTATCATACGGGTTACTGGTACTTTGGGGTATGGTAATGGTAGCTTCCCCTACTGCACAAATTACTATGTTAAAATCAGGTTGTGGGTTATCTATTACGGTGATGGTTTGGCAAGCATAATGCCCACTGCTGTTTGAGCTTCCTGACATGATCAGGCCATAAGTCCCCGTTATGCTATAGGTATGAGAGGTTACATTTTCGCTTCCTGTTGGTTTTGTACTTGTAAAGTTGATGGTATCAGAGGTATATTCAAACCAGTAGGAAGCAAGCGATGCGTTGGCATTAGGGGTTTGTTCTTCTACATAAAGCGTTTGCCCTTTACACACGGTAATAATTGTATTTGAAGTACCAGTTATAACAACCGGTGTAGCTGACGATGATCCTACCCGAATACTCATCTGCCCGATCTGCTGCGTACCCAATACATTAGCAGGACATTGAGCCCAGCCTCCATATATACTTCCAATGAAAAATAATAATATCCGTAGTAGTCTTCTCATGAAGTGTCCAATCACTTAGGCAAATTTCACTCAAACTCAACCTCTTTTCTACATTAGGGCCTTAGCTTTGCCCCAAAACTAGCGATTATTACGGCTCGTAGGTAGAAACCTATTCGCTCCTCTTATTGTTTGGAGCTATACGCAAAACGTGTTCCAAGCTATTTGCCGTATAATTTACGAGATAAAACTGAATCTGGTGTTGGAAATTCATTCAATTGAAACACGTTAATTCGAACTGGATTATTGCTTACGATTTGCTCCTTTTGGAAATAAATGATTTAATGGAATGTATCCACCCAATTACCTTACTATAAATTGAGTAATCTCTTATGGAAGAAAATCCCATTCGCCTGGACCGCATTGAAGACGCCATCGCCGATATTAAAGCTGGTAAACTGATTATTGTGGTTGATGACGAAGATCGTGAGAATGAGGGAGATATGATTTGTGCCTCCGAACTTGTTACACCTGAACTCATTAATTTCATGACCAAAGTAGGTCGTGGACTGATCTGTACTTCCCTCACGGAAACACGCTGCAAGGAATTACAGCTGGATATGATGGTTGGACAAAATACCTCCAATCATGAAACCGCTTTTACTGTTTCAGTTGATTTACTAGGAAATGGCTGTACAACGGGTATTTCAGCCAGCGACCGAGCTAAGACCATTCAAGCCCTGGTTAGTTCTCATACCAAACCGGAAGATCTTGGCCGGCCTGGTCATATTTTCCCGCTTAAAGCCCGTACTGAAGGGGTTCTTCGCCGCCCGGGTCATACAGAAGCTGCTATGGACTTTGCCATTCTGGCTGGGCTTCAGCCTTCTGGAACGATGATTGAAGTATTGAGCGAAGACGGTACGATGGCTTTGCTACCCGAACTGCGGCAAATTGCAGATCAATACGATTTAAAATTGGTTAGTATTCAGGATCTCATTACCTATCGCCTTCAGAAAGAATCGCTGATCAAACGCGAAATAGGTATTGATATGCCTACTCAATGGGGCGATTTTAGTTTGATTGCCTATACTCAGGTAGCTACTGGAGATACCCACCTGGCCTTGGTAAAAGGCGAATGGGCTGAAGGCGAACCCGTGCTTACCCGTGTGCACAGCTCCTGCGTAACGGGTGATATTTTCGGCTCCTGCCGGTGCGATTGTGGAGCCCAATTACATCAGGCTCTCAGCATGGTTGAAGAAGCTGGCAAAGGTGTAGTCATTTACATGTTTCAGGAAGGCCGCGGTATTGGGTTGCTAAACAAACTAAAAGCCTATAAACTTCAGGAACTGGGCCGGGATACCGTGGAAGCAAATCTTGAGCTGGGTTTTCAGATGGACCAGCGTGACTATGGCGTCGGGGCTCAGATTCTGCGTGACCTGGGAGTAAAAAAGCTTCGGTTAATGTCAAACAACCCAAAAAAACGTTCTGCCTTAGCAGGGTATGGACTGGAAATCGTTGAGACTGTCCCGATTGAAATTCCTGCAAATCCACATAATGAAAAGTACCTACTAACCAAGCGGGACAAAATGGGGCATACCATTCTAGACGGAATTAAGCCTTTATAATACCTTGATAACCTGGCCGATGGAGCTTACTCCATCGGCTTTTTCATTATTTAGTAGCGATAAAACGAAGCCGCTTATAATCAGCATACCAATTACCTTCTCTGAAATTACTGGTTATTAATACCTTTTCTGCCTGATCTAATACCTGATTTATTTGCGGCTCCGTTAACCCTTTTAAAAAAGCCGAACCAAACATCATTAACCAGTTTTTCAATCCATTACGATCTGCCAGTTTCGTTTCCCGATCAAAATAAACCATGTAACGAACCGTAAATCCACGGCTTTCTAATAAACTCATATATTCCGACGGAGAAGGAAAATACCATACACTTCGCTGAGCATTTTCGGCAAAACCAGCCTGAATCAAGGTTGTTTTCAAAGCCGAAACAATACTGGCAACATTATCTTTTCCACCGAATTCAGCCACTAAACGCCCACCAGGTTTTAAAGCCGTATACATACATTCTACTGCTTTTTCCTTTTCAAGAACCCAGTGTAAGGTAGCGTTTGAAAAAACAGCATCAAATTGCTCATTATAGGTTAAGTCCTCGGCTGCTGCTACGTCAAAAACTATTTTGGGAAACTTGTTTTTTGCCTGAGCAATCATATCTGCGGAGGCATCTACTCCCGTGACTTTTGCTCCGGTCTGTTCAATCATTGCCGCCAAATCACCCGTGCCACACCCCACATCCAGAATTTTCTCCCCAGCCTGCGGATTTAGTAACCTTACCACATCCTCTCCGTATTTTGATACAAAGTCGTGCTTCGTATCATATAAAGTGGCATTCCACTGCGTTTCCATAGCTTTTATTTCTTTTTCCAAAAGTACGATATGCCTTATTTCAGTGATACCGTTACACGTCCAAACAATAGCGAAAAAGGTTTAACTGATTCACAAAACCTTTTTCGCTATTGCCCTAAACATTGCAAACCACTACCCATAGCCGCCAAATTTAGTCTGGCTTAGGGCTGGCGTTTTCTTTTTTAACGACTGTTGTAAACCGACTAATTGCTGCGGCTCCAAACCATCCTAAAGCGGTTGGCCCATCAGAGCGGGTGTTGGTAATATTAGTAGGAATGTTTGCCGGGGCAGTCGCAAATAAGCCTTGATTGCTAGCCTCTTTCTGAATAGCCTGCAAAAAATAAAATCCAGGTTGCGTAATACTGTATAGTTCTACTGTAATAGTGTCATTCTCACTGAAGTATTGGTTCATATTTATACAACGCCGAACAGGTAGAATAAAAATCTGACCATCGGTAGAAGAACCTGCACTAAAACTCCCATCATAGGATGGTGAAAGATCCGTGGCATCCTTATCATATCGTACGCCATTCAGATAGGTTCTTATCCAGTAACAATCTCCTACTCCTACAAAATCACGGGCATAGAAGTCTGCGGTGTACCCTTCACTTGGCCCCTTTGAAGGGGCAATAGTTGGTTTTTCATAAAAGTACGTGAGTGAATCAATGGTGGGAATCCGTTTGAGTTGGGTGGTTGCTTCATACGTTTCGCTATCGTAAGTGACTTTTAGGGTATAACTTCCGCCTATTTTTCCCAATGTTTCTGTTCCCGCCGGAGTCCAGACATAATTCCCGGATTGATCCGTATCTATGAACTCAAAAACCTTAGCCGTTTCGTCTGTAACGGTAACTGTTGCCCCAAGCACAGCAATTGCCTGAGTATTATCAAAGTAATTCTGAGATAAGGTTAGCCGAATAGACTGCCTGGTGGCTTCATTCGTAATCCAGCCATCAACAACAAGGCGTGTTGGTCCTGTTTCAGTTGATAAATGAATGACATCTTCGCAAGAAGTGAGTAAACCCATACTGCCTAGCAGCATAATGATCAGGAATAATCGATTCACAGCTGATCAGAATTTAAAATTGTATGAAATAGATGGAATCAATGAGCCAATAACAGAGAAGCGTACGGCTTCGGTAAGGCCTGGGTTATCACTATTGGTACGGATATATACCGAGAAAGGATTCCGGCGAGCATAGACATTATAGATCGAATAGACCCATTCAGCATTCCCTTTACCGAAAAGTTTTTTCCGGGCTTTCCGGGTAACGGCTAAATCGAGACGATGATACCAGGGAATCCGACTGCTATTACGAACATCGTAATCATTATTAGCGATAACATACCCTTGATATTCGAACCGACTGGTTGGGTAAGTAGCAGGTGTACCCGAAGCTACTGCCACATTAGCAGAAAGTGAAATACGATCATTCAGCTGATAAATTCCTACGGCGGTTAGGTTGTGCGTCTTATCAAAGCGAGTCGGAAACCAGTCATTATTATTAATTCCCTCGATGAGTCGCTCCGTACGCGAAAGGGTATAGCTTATCCAGCCTGTCAGGAATCCTTTATTCTTTTTCAGGTAAAATTCGGCACCATAAGCTCGGCCTTTTCCATACAGCAAATCGCCTTCGAGGTATTGATTCAGCAGGAGATCAGAATGCCGAACGTAATCAATCTGATTCGAGAGCTTTTTATAATAGCCTTCTACACTGAATTCGTAGGCATTATCCCGAAAGTTCTGAAACCAGCCTAAGGCTACCTGATCTGCCAGTTCGGGCTTGATCGTATAGGATGACATTGTCCAGACATCCAACGGTGAAGAGGCCGCCGTATTTGAGAGTAAATGCAGATACTGGGCCATTCGGTTATAGCTCAGTTTTACGGACGATTTGGGTGTAATGGCAATATTGGCTGAAAAACGAGGTTCCCAGTTTCCGTAGGATTTGATTACCCCGCTTTCTATATGAGTTGCTGGCAAGATGGGATCTTTACGATCCCCCGGAGTAGTTTCCTGGTATTGAATAATATCCCCAGGCCCAAGACTTCTGAATATAGAGTAACGGATACCATATTGTAAGGTTAATCGGGTGCCCATGCGTTGCTCATTAGCCAGATACAAAGCTGATTCATCTCCATAGCGACGTTGTAAGCTGATATCTGTTGTTTCACCCGCTGAAATGGCCGTGGCCCTACCCGGAGCTGAGGTATAGTGAATATACTGGACACCAAAGGTTAGCTGATTTGTGGGGGTAAGAAAGTACGTAAAGTCTGCCTTTCCACTTGTACTAATGATGTTTGAATTCCATTTGAAGCCATCCTGAGAGTCGTCACTTTTTGTTCCTAGCGAATATTTATAATTTGAATAATAAGTAGTGGTATTTAAAAACAGCTTATTACTAAAGATGTGATTCCAGCGAGCCGATACCGTTCCGTTCCCCCAGTTAAAACCAAACTGACTGGCTCCAAAATTATCTCTTCCGAAATACCCTGATAAATAAAAGGTATTTTTATCGTTAAGCTGGTAATTGGCTTTTGCGGTAAGGTCATAAAAATTGAACACCGCTCCTTTTAAGTCACCCGTAAGAAAAGGTTTTGCCAGAATATCAATGTATGAACGCCGGGCCGCTACAACAAAAGAACCTTTTCCTTTCAGAACAGGTCTGCTATAGGTCAATCGGCTAAAGATTAACCCAATCCCACCATCAATTTCTTCTTTTTTGGTATTCCCCTCTTTCATCCGAACATCCAGAATCGATGAAATACGGCCTCCGTAATTAGCCGGAATACCTCCTTTCACGAGCTTGACGTCTTTTACTGCATCTGGATTAAATACGGAGAAAAAACCAAATAAGTGAGAAGAGTTGTATACGGGTGCTTCATCGAGTAAAACCAGGTTTTGCCCTACGTCTCCCCCACGTACATTAAACCCCGAAGCCCCTTCGCCTACTGTTGACACCCCCGGTAATAATTGAATACTACGCACTAAATCTACTTCACCCAGCAAAGCTGGCATTTGCCGAATTGTTTTCATATCGATTTTATTAACCGACATTTCCACCGACTTTACGTTCTCATCCGCTTGCTGGGCACTAACCACTACGTCTTTTAACTGGACGCCCGTTTCTTTCATTTCGGCATTCAGTTTAGCTTCTTCCACACCCAGCGTAATAGGTTGTTGGAGCCGTTGATACCCAACGAAAGTAAATATTAAGGTATAGTTTCCTCTGGGTAAGGTTAGTGAATAGAAACCATATGAATTAGTAGTGATGCCTGTTGCGAGTTCTTTTACGTAGACAGATACCCCAATCAACCCTTCGCCATTGGCCGCATCTTTGACATAACCTGCTACTGAGCTCTTATCAACCGTTTGTGCGGTTACAATACCTGTTAATATAAAAGCCAGTATCCAGGTAAGTAAAAATCGTTTCATAGAAAAATTAAATCTCTATTTCTGGGTAAAATCGAGATTTCAGACAGAAAAAACACAAATATTACCGGCTCATCCAGCGGGTAATGATAGAAAAAGGATAACCGGAAAACAGAAATAGATAACTGGTAAGAAAAATCCCCGCCAGTAAACTGACGGGGATCGTTTTAGTTTCGAGGAGTCAGGTATAACCTGAGCTTCACGTAATCTTTTGTATGGTACTTATCACCTAAAGCCGTTCGTGAAAAATTCAGGTAAGTACCCGGTGCTGTTAAACTTAGAATCAGTGGCAAGTTTTCTTTTTCCTTTTTCAGAAGAGCATTAAAGTAATAGGTCAACTTAAATGTATAACTATCAACCAGCTCGTTAGTGACAAGGCTATACGCATAAGAAGCACTCATGGCGGTACCCGTACCAAAAGAAGCCTCAACAGGATTGACCTGTTCGTTCAAGCTGTTGGTAGTATACAGAGCCATTGCAGAAGGCGGATCCATATTGTCCTGTAGGTTAAGACGAACGGGCTGAAAAACCAATTCAGCTCGATTCACACCCCAGGTGGCATCTGCATAATCTAGCTGGCTCAGGTATGGAAAGGTTACACGCGTACGAAGAGCATTTCCCTGTACCATGTAGCTCATGTTATCAGTCAGGGTACTACTTACCTGATCACCACGATTCACAAGATTAGCCAATGGTGTTCCGGTAAAATCATTCGAAACCTGGGTAAAGTGTTTTCCTGAAAAGGTAATGTCTACGGTTTCAGCTGTAGGTATGTCATCATTTTCATGATAATATATTCTTAACATGGCCCGATCAGAATTTATACTGAAACCCAGTATGGTATTACCAGTAGGAGTACCTGTGTAGGCAATACCTGGAATTACCTCGTGCAAGGTCAGATCATCTGTAATCGTCCGATCTTTCAAAGCCGTAAATAACTTCTGGCCTAAAACATCTCCAAGCCTCAATCGAAGCGTACCTACATCGTGTTTACGAGGCAGGAAGGTTTTTTCAATTAACGCAGTTGAAGAATACGCCGCAGAATAAATATTGTAATACGTCTGAGTTTCTATTAGGGTTTCCGTCATCGGAAACATTTTCAGCGTAAAATTTTGAGTCGTATCCCCATACGTATAGGAATAAGGCAAAACCATTACTAATGAATCATAGGTAATACCCGTACGAGCATACAAAGTATTAGATGGAAACGAAGGTGTGGTATAGCCAATGTAGCTCTGAGTACCAGTATTTGCATCTGTCCAGCTACCAATATAAAAGCTAGTATCTGAAGAGGTAGCAAAGGAATCTAAAACGGCTACTGTAGATAAATTTACAGTAAACGTATCAACCATTACTACGTTTAGATCATTCGTAGGTAGTATTCCTTCTC
>JASGGE010000086.1:0-17049 GCA_047605205.1 Siphonobacter sp. | reverse complement strand
TGCTCTTCCATAAGTTAATCTTCTTGATGTCAACCTATTTCAGGACGGTGCAATATTAATAATCAAAAAGCCCGCTTTTGCGGGCTTTTTGATTTACTTATCAGTAAGCATCATATGTAAAATTCAGTTTATAAAAGGTCTTGGCCAGGAGTGTATCTTTTTACACGGGCAGCCAATGGATTTATCGGGCAGCCAATGGATTTATTAGGAGTAGCCCGAAAAGCATACCGCTGATTCAAATCCAATTCTACGGATACCATACTACGCGATTTTGACAATCGTTATGACACTTTTTACTTTTATTAATAGATAACGGCATAAAGTTGTACACCCTATGCCGTTATCTATCAGGCAGTTTTAGTGGTGCCTTATTTTTGGCAGTAATAAATAATTTCTTTGCTGGGCAGGGCGTAACGTTCTACTAATTGACGGGGCATTTCTAATACAAATCGATCTTCTGTTACCCGGAAACCACCTTTTGCTAATTCCTGGCCGTAATCCTGACCAAAAAGACGCAGGTGATCATTCTGCCAGAAAACCCGCTCTCGTTCTTTCGGGTCAGTAATGCTCGCATCTTCAAATGTATGAGGTTTTGACCAATCCTGCGGCGATTGAATGATGGCCCAGCCACCCGGTTTGAGTACGCGGTGTAACTCACGAGTAGCCTGATAATAATCGGTAACATGTTCAAGAACATGGTTACAAAAAGCTACATCGAAGGTATTATCCGGGAATGGAATCTGGTGAATATCCATTTTAACTTTTGCCAGCGGACTCTCAATATCAGCCGTAATGTAGCCATTGCCATGCATTTGCTCAAAACGTTCCATGAAACAATGTTCAGGAGCTACATGCAGTACTTTCTTCTTTGACTTGAAAAAATCAGTTCGTTCTTTTAAGTATAGGTACATGAGGCGGTGGCGTTCCAGAGCCAGGCAGTTCGGACAAAGAGCATTAGCACGTGATTGCAGCCGCCCATAAGGTAAAAAACGCCGAAAGGTTTGGCCACAAACCGGGCATTCTTTTTCATTACCCTTTAAAAAAAACGCTGTGACCTTGAGGGGAATATAACTTACCCGCTGTAAAACGGGTCTTGGAATCGTACGAAGAACAAAAGAAATAAGACGTTTCATCACAACCGGTTCAATCAGAAAAAGAATGGTAAATTTAAGCAAGATTATACATTAACAGGCGATAATGTTGTGATCTGTAGATCAATCCATTTTTAATTAAGTCTAATATCTAATGAATGTACTATCACGTCTCGTTTAAGTGTAATTTAAAATATAGAGAAACCCATAGTTTTTTAGGGGAATACGCCTTAATTTGTGAATTATTTCGTTCGCCACTACTATGAAATTCTTTTGGAGGCTACTGCTAATAATAATAGGTACAACGGGTTTAGCTCAAAATAATCCACTTCGCTTGTAGTAATAATAGTGGCCCGCCGATTTATGTATTCCATGTACGTATACTTAGAACCGTTTTTAGATTGAGATGATATAACACTCTACAGGACAACCAGACTTAACTCCCAATTAGTGCTACATTGCCTGTAGCATAGACTACTATAAACAGTATGCAGCGTTCATTATATCTAGTATTTTTTGTCTTGGTAACATTTCCGGCCTTTGCCCATTTAGGTGACCTTTCGGGGGTCGTTTATGATCAGGCTACACATCAGCCCATACGCGGAGCCAGTGTGATCTTGACGGGTACCAGTCAGCTTACTGTTACGAATGAATTAGGCCAATTCCGGTTTATTAATCTGGTAGCGGCTTCCTACAAACTAGAAATTTCACACATTGGGTATAAGGGAGTTACGCTTTCTGCCGTAGTACAGGAAGACCAGAATACCTTCGTAACGATTCACCTGACTACTTCACAAATTCAGTTGAGTGAGGTAGTAGTTTCTTCTCAGCGGGCACATGATCAGCAATTAATCAGTAGTTTGGATATTCGGTTGAGGCCAGTTACCAACTCGCAGGAAATTCTTAGAATGGTTCCGGGCTTATTCATTGGCCAGCATGCTGGTGGCGGGAAAGCTGAACAACTCTTTCTGCGTGGTTTTGACTTAGATCATGGCACAGATATTCGCCTGACTGCCGATGGAATGCCGGTTAATATGGTTTCTCACGCTCACGGACAGGGTTATGCGGATTTACATTTTGTCATTCCTGAATTAGTAGAAGGAATAGACTTTAAAAAAGGGCCTTATCAGACCGACAAAGGAAACCTGGCTACGGCGGGCTGGGTAAATTTCAAAACCCGGGTAACACTCGATAAAAGCTTTGTAAAACTGGAAGCCGGCCAGTATAATACCTATCGGGCAGTAGCCGGAATTAATCTGTTAAGAACCAAAGAGCATAAGCAGTCGGCTTATCTGGGCTCCGAATACAGTTATTCTGATTCTTACTTTGATAATCCACAGCATTTCAAGCGACTGAATCTTATCGGAAAATACCACGGACACGTAGGCCAGAATACCCAGTTGACTCTGACAGGCTCTACTTTCTGGAGTAAATGGAATCATTCTGGGCAAATTCCTGATCGGGCAGTTGAATCAGGAGTAATTGGCTGGTTTGGTTCTATTGACCCAACCGAAGGTGGAGCAACCAGTCGGACTAATTTTAATGCTGAGCTAGTAACGGTTACACCTCGAAATCATAGTATTAAAAATCAGGTTTTTTATAGCAACTACAATTTCGAACTATACTCCAATTTTACCTTTTTCAAGGAAGATACACTCAATGGAGATCAGATCCGACAAAAAGAACATCGAAATCTGTTTGGCTATAATGGTAGCTATTCAGTTACTAATGTATTGGGAAGAACTCGCTGGACGACCACACTCGGCCTACAGTATCGTCAGGATCTAACGCATCATACGGAACTTTCTCATACCAAAAACCGCACCATTATCCTGGAACGGAAACAGTATGGCAATATCAACGAACTCAACGCCGCCGCCTATGCCGATGAGTTAATTCAAGTATCAGATCGCTTTTCATTGAATGCAGGGGTACGTCTGGACATTTTCCGAAACCAATATGAAGATTTACTTAGTGACCCCGTCACGACAAAGCATGCCAGTGACTGGATTGTTTCTCCCAAACTGAATTTATATTACACGGCTAACCCAAGAATACAGCTCTATCTGAACACGGGAAAAGGCTTCCATTCTAACGATACGCGAGTTGTGGTTGCCCAGGATGGTAAGCAGGTATTGCCCGCTGCATATGGCTCTGATTTAGGCGTGATTTTCAAACCCTTTCCAAAACTGTTGGTGAATGCAGCGGCCTGGTATTTATGGCTGCAACAGGAATTTGTCTACGTTGGGGATGAAGGCGTGGTAGAGCCCAGCGGCAAATCTCGCCGTGAAGGCATTGATGTTTCGCTACGGTATCAGGTAAGCCCAAACCTCTATGCTGACGTTGATTTTAATGCCACACGCCCTCGTGCCATTGGCGAACCAGAAGGGCAGAATTATCTGCCACTGGCCCCAATTGTTACGACTACTGGCGGGATTACCTGGCAGGCAATCAGGGGGTTAAGTGGTTCTTTACGGTATCGGTACATGGGTGATCGTCCGGCTAATGAAGACAATTCAATTGTAGCAAAAGGGTATTTCATTACGGATATGCAGGTTAATTATGCTAAATCGCGATATCAGTTAGGTTTATCTGTACAAAATCTATTTAATACCCGTTGGAAAGAAACACAATTTGCTACTGAAAGCCGTTTACAAGGTGAATCTGCTGCTGTTGATGAAATACATTTTACACCAGGAACACCATTTTTTGCCCGCCTAAGTTTGACCCTGTTTTGGTAATGAAAGAATAGATAACGTTGTTGATTTAAGATTCAGCCAGTACACATGGCATAAAAAAGGGCTGTCTTTCTAGACAGCCCTATACTTTCTACAACAGGCATCGGCTACATTTCACGAATCCAGATATTCCGGTAGCTCACCAGATTGCCGTGATCCTGCAGGCTGATGGGACCTTTGCCGTGCGGAGCATTTTTAGGATAGCCAATATATTCCGTTGAGCCCTGAATTTTGGTGTGATTCTGAACAATTACACCGTTAAAAATAACCGTAACGTAGGGAGGGGTTTCAATACCACCATTGCTGTTAAAACGAGGAGCCGTATAGATAATATCATAGGTGTTCCATTCTCCCATGGGGCGAATAGGGTTTACCAGCGGAGCCGTTTGTTTGTAAATGGCTCCGGCCTGTCCGTTTCGATAGGTCCGGTTTTCATAACTGTTCAGTACTTGTACTTCATACATACCCTGCATAAAAATACCACTGTTACCTTTTCCCTGACTTTTTAGCGTTTCAGGCTCGTTAGGCGAACGCCACTCAATGTGTAATTGATAATCTTGAAAATCCTGTTTGGTTGAGATGTTCCCTGCACCTTTCACCACTGAAAAAGTGCCGTCTTTTACTTCCCACTTGGCCGGGCTGCCGTCTTTTACGGATATCCAGTTGTCCAGATTTTTTCCATCGAATAAGATAATGGCATCAGAAGGAGCCCCACCGGGCACACTGGCTGGTTTTACGGTAGGTACTTCAGGATCCCAAAATTCAGTGTCTTCAGGTTTAGTAAGGTAATTTTTCTTTACGGCTCTGGGATCCTGTGCGGAGGCAAAGCCGATAGCTGTGAGCGAAAAGCACAGCGACAAAGTTAGCTTTTGAATCGTATGCATTGGTCTAAATAAAATTTGGGCTTTAGATTGCGGGTGAAAATAGCACATCATACAAAGAATTGGTTCTTTTTCTGAAAAAAAAAGGATTATTTAGGGAAAATATTTTGAAAGATGAGGGGAAAAATAGCGGTATTACGTGTTTTAGCGGCAAAGTTAAGTTAGAAAAATGATCCCTGAAGGATTTGAATTTTCTATGACAAAATGAAAAAAACTTTTTGAACGCCTACTGAGAGAATGAAAGTAATTGAAAATAAAAAAGCTCCTGGCCGTCAGGTTATTAAGCGATTAAGTCTGCGAACCAAATGGATTCTGTTATCCGTGGTAAGCCTGCTACTAATCGGATATGGCCTGTCTGTATTCGGTGGGGCCGTTTGGATGAAAGGTAGCCATGAACCCTTTATTCGCTGGTTTTTAACGGGGTTTTATTCTCTCATATTAATTGGCCTGGGGCTTATTCTGTTTAGTAATGCCATACGCCTACGCGTACGCATGGATACTCGGAAAGAATTACGAAGATTTCTGAGGAAAAACCGCCGATTTCTGTCTGCTAAGAATAATTCTTCCAAACAGCTGCTGGCTAAAAAGAAACTGGAAAAAGAAACCCCCGCTAAAAATAAATAGCGGGGGTTTCTTTTGGTTGGCTAGAAAACGAAGCCTTATTTTTTTTCGAACGAAGCTTTGATTGCTTCTACGTCCACATTTTTGATTGTGGGCTTGAGCGTTAGGCGTTTAATCGCTGCTACACGGTTGTTAGCAACTGCCTTATTACGACGATCTTTACGTTTTAATTGTGATACTCCCATGATGATTGTTCGGCATTTAATAAGATAGGCTTCCGGGTCAATCCAACCAGGAATACCTGATCTTTTTACGCAGAGCCTAAAAATTGAACTGCAAAAGTAGGTAACTTTTAGCAAGAGTCAAACGATTGTCTAATCAAAATACAAGGTTTTTGAAGTTTAGAATGCCCTTACAAGCATATACTGCTATTTTTGCAGTCTGATTTACGTAGATTTTGTCCCCCCACGACTTCTACTACTTGACTAGAAAAAAGCAGCGATAATGAGTATTCAAAAGCCAACGTTACCTCGTGGCACCCGTGACTTTGGTCCGGAGCAAATGGTAAAGCGTAATTTTATTTTTGATGTAATCCGAGGAGTTTTTCAAAAATATGGGTTTCAGCCCTTAGAAACTCCGACGCTCGAAAACCTTTCGGTATTGATGGGTAAGTATGGTGAGGAAGGTGATCAGCTCCTGTTCAAGGTACTGAATTCTGGTAATTATCTGGAGAATATTCAGGCTGAACAAGTATCTGAAGGATATAAGAAACTTACGCCCAAGATTTCAGAAAAAGGCCTTCGCTACGATCTAACCGTTCCCTTTGCCCGGTATGTGGTGATGAATCGGGGTGAACTAACTATGCCCTTTAAACGCTACCAGTTACAACCGGTATGGCGGGCGGATCGCCCTCAGAAAGGCCGCTATCGTGAGTTTTATCAGTGCGACGCGGATGTGGTAGGAACTAATTCATTGCTGTGTGAAGCAGAAATTGTGGCGATGCTCCAAAATATTTTTGAAGAACTGGGGATTCAGGATTTCACCATTAAAATCAACAATCGTAAGATTTTAAGCGGTATTGCTGAAGTGATCGGTGTGGCTGGAATGGAAAGTGCTTTGTTTGTCGCAATTGATAAACTAGATAAAATTGGCCAGGATAAGGTAGAAGAAGAATTACGTCAAAAGGGCTTATCGGAAGCTTCTATCAAGAAACTAAGGCCCTTATTTCGCCCATTTTCGTCTAGCCGGGAGGTTTTTGAAAACCTGAAAGACTGGTTGCAGAACTCACAGGCAGGAATGAAAGGAGTACTGGAACTGGAACAGGTATGGCGACTGATCCGTACAATGGGCCTTTCCGAGAAAAAGATTCAGCTTGATATCACCTTGGCTCGTGGGTTGAGTTATTACACTGGTGCTATTTTCGAAGTAAAGGCAAATGGTGTTCAGATTGGCAGTATCTCAGGTGGTGGGCGTTATGATAACCTGACTGCTGCTTTTGGAGTGCCTGATTTATCTGGGGTAGGGATTTCATTGGGGGTAGACCGTATTTATGATGTAATGGAAGAGCTAAATCTTTTCCCCCAGAATAATACCGTTACGACGAAAGTATTGTTTACTAATTTCGATGCTCAGGCGGAAATGTATACCTTGCCCTTGCTCCAGAAGGTGCGTAAGGCAGGTGTAAACGCAGAACTGTATCCGGAGTCTTCAAAACTAAAGAAACAGCTCGATTACGCTGACCGTAAGCGTATTCCATTTGTAGTATTAATTGGTTCTGAAGAAATAACAACGGGGGAGTTAACCCTTAAAAATATGACGACGGGTGATCAAACAAAAGTAACAGCTGAGTCATTACTTGAGTATTTGAAATAAGCGGTGGCTTATAAAAAATAAAAGAGGAGCCCATGGGGCTCCTCTTTGCGTTATTGGTTAAGGGATACGTTTTTACAAATACGTTTATTCAAAAACACTCGTTCTATGTACTATAAAATGATAATGAAGGAAATAATTGTCAATCTTTCCCTCTTAACTCATAGGCACTCAGATTCTTACGTTTTAAGGAGTATGTATACCGAATGGCAAGCCCTAAGCTCCAGCCAGTACCATCAGCAGTGATACGTGCCGTTTGGTCATTAGTGCTATTTTCAGTTAAACGTAAGTCAGTGGAAAGGGACGTTCCCAGCCCCCAGTAATGCCGGTAATAAAAACCCAGATCAAAACGATTCGAGATACGTACATTGTACTCCACGGCGGCTTCAACCATTCCGGTAATCTGTTTGCTGGTTTGGGTTTGGCTATATAATCGTAGTGTATCGGGCACGGTTTGGAACTGATTGCTGTAACTGTATCCGTATAATTGGAAAGCATCTATTATTTTTCCTGAATTGGGTACTAACCAGCCACCAACCGAAATCCAGAAGCCTGACTGGTTTTTGGTTCGACCGGTCGAAACTACCTGCCGTTTTAGTCGCAATACGGCTGCATTAGACTCATTTTTGTAATTAAACTGATAAACAGGATCACTTAAGATAACTAGCGGGTTATGAATGGGGGAATTCATGTAGCCCAATTCTACATTCCAGACATCTTTTAATACTACACCAACAGTGGCACCCCAACCAGCTTTATTCCCAGGATTGGTGGTAATTAAACCATCGATGGTATTGGAAAGCTGATTGACATCCTTTCGGGTGAACCCTTCTAAACTGATATACCAGCGTTCGGAACTGGGTAATATTCCCCGCCGTTGTTTCATCTGTAGGGGTTGAGCCCGAATAACCGTAGTTTTTTGTGGATTATAGTATTCAGGTATTTCAGGAACCTCCTGAGCCAAAGCACTGGAATAAATGGTAATCAGACACAGAAAGTAAAGAATGCGTTTCATGGGGAAAATGATAATGAAATTCAGATACCAGATAAACCGTTAACCTAATCTGTTTCAGCAAGTAATGAGGAAGATGCTTTACTTTTATTACTCATTACGCACCAGAAATGTCAAACGTTACAATACTTCAAAATAAATAGCGGACTTATGCTAATAAGCCCGCTATTGAATTGGCCGCTGAAAAGGCTTAAGAACGCCAGGTTTTATAAGCATTAATGAGGCCGTTGGTTGAGGCATCGTGCGTGCTAACTGGGGCGTCATCCTGTAATTCGGGCAAAATTTTACTGGCTAATTGTTTACCTAGCTCAACACCCCACTGATCAAAACTGTAGATATTCCAGAGTACACCCTGTACAAAAATTTTATGTTCATAAGCAGCTATTAAACTGCCGAGTGTTCGAGGCGTAATTTCTTTCACGAGAAACGAGTTTGTTGGCCGGTTTCCTTCAAAGACCTTAAACGCTACCAGCGGTTCATATTCTTCGGGACTCACGTTTTTAGCTTTAAATTCGGCAATAACCTCTTCTTCGGTTTTACCATTCATTAAAGCTTCTGTTTGAGCAAAGAAGTTCGACAATAAGATTTTGTGGTGTTCGCCAAGTGGATTATGGCTAATGGCCGGAGCAATAAAGTCTGCTGGAATAAGCTTCGTCCCCTGATGAATAAGCTGGTAGAAAGCGTGCTGCCCGTTAGTGCCAGGTTCACCCCAGATAATTGGGCCGGTTTGGTAATCTAGCGGTTTGCCATCCCGGCCAACGTACTTGCCATTTGATTCCATATCTCCTTGCTGGAAATAGGCAGCAAAACGGTGCATATATTGATCATAAGGTAAAATAACATTGCTTTCGGCTCCGTAGAAGTTATTGTACCAGATTCCGATCAAAGCTAAGGTTACCGGAATGTTCGATTCAAAAGGGGTTTCCCGGAAATGAGTATCCATAGCATGAGCCCCTTCCAGTAGTTCAATGAAATTTTCAAAACCAATGCTTAGAATAATGGAAAGCCCGATTGCCGACCAGAGAGAGTAACGACCACCCACCCAGTCCCAGAATACGAACATGTTGGCTGTATCGATACCAAACTTTGAAACTTCTTTTTCGTTGGTTGAAATCGCTACGAAATGCTTTGCCACCGCTGATTCATCGTTCGCTGATTTCAGGAACCAGTCACGAGCCGAATGAGCGTTTGTCATGGTTTCCTGAGTGGTAAACGTTTTGGATGCAATCAGGAAAAGGCTACTTTCGGGATCAAGGGACTTGAGCGTTTCAGCAATATGCGTTCCGTCTACATTTGATACAAAGTGCATGTTCAAATGATTCTTGTACGATTTCAGAGCCTCGGTCACCATAACGGGCCCCAGGTCAGAGCCACCAATACCAATGTTAACCACATCAGTAATGGTTTTGCCAGTATACCCTTTCCACTCGCCCGAAATAACTTTTTCAGAAAAGCCCTTCATCTTTTCCAAAACACCATTCACACCAGGCATTACGTCTTCGCCATCTACCAGAATAGGCGTATTAGAACGGTTACGCAGGGCTACGTGTAATACTGCCCGATTTTCCGTAGTGTTGATTTTATCGCCCGAAAACAGCTTTTCAATCGCATCTCCTAACTGGCATTCCTTTGCTAATTCCAGTAACAGACGGATGGTTTCTTCCGTAATCCGGTTTTTGGAATAATCCAGAAGAATTTCTTCAAAACGCAGTGAAAACTGGTCAAATCGATGAGGATTTTTTTTGAATAAATCCTTGATTTTTAGAGATTTTTCGGCTTCGTAATGAGCCAGAAGGTTTGCGTAAGCAGCAGTTTGGGTAAATGGAATAGACTGAAGCATATGATAAGCTCAATTAGTGAGCGGTTATCGAACGGTTATCAAATCTTGAATAGGGGAGGTTTCCGAACCGTTTTTAGTTGGTTATGACATTGGTAAATGGCCCCAAAGATGGGCAATGGCCTTGATAAAACAACGATAAGAGCTCTGGTTTTAAAAGATAATGGATGGGTTGTGTACCTAAAAAAATAAATCCACTCGAACTGGGTGGATTTATTTTTTGGGAAAAGGAAGATTAAAATTCGTTTTTGAAGACATACTCACTCAGTGTTTTCCGGCTTCGTGGCGTCACTTCGCGGGTATAAAAAGGTTCTTCTAATTGAGAGGCTTCGCCTAAATATCCCAGTGCAATAAAAGCTACCGGTTCCACATATTCAGGGAAAGCAAAGGTTTCAGCCGTTTTGGCACGGTCAAAACCACCCATTATGTGGCCATAAATGTTATTTTGATGAGCCTCCATAATTAGTGTAGTATTTGCTGCTCCGACATCGTACCAGGCGTATGCGTTAGGTGTCTGTTCGGGGCCATATGCGGTAATGGCACAGCTGATTACCAGTACATCGGCGTGCTGAGCCCATATTTGGTTACCTGGCACCAGGCAATTTTTGAATTTCTCAAATGCTTGAATATCAGCCTTGGTAGTGTAAAGGTAGGCCCAGGGTTGCAGGTTATTTGCACTGGGTGCCCAGCCGGCTGCTTCGAAAATAGTGTTTAATACCTCTTGAGAAATGGTATCATTGGAAAACGAACGAGGGCTCCATCGATTACGAACGGTATCGCTAACGGGATATTGGGTATTGGCAATTTTGTTATTCATATCTGGAACAGGAAGAAATGTATGTATCAACATATGTACCAACAGTTATGGGAGGCAAATTTGTTCCAGATCTTCTAAATCACCTAAAAAAGTATTGAAGTCAACCTTGCCACGAATGCCCGGAATGCGTCCTAACTCGGAATACTGCCAGAACCAGAGTTTGCCAGAAATATCGCCCGCAATCTGGTCAGAGGAATAATCGGCCAGCCATAAAGGATAATCGTTAAAATGCTCGCGGATGTAGCGTTGATAGAAGCGTCGATTCGTATAAATAATAGGCCGAACCTTATACTGTTTTTCAACGAGTCGCAGCCAGGTGTCGATATCCCGAATGGTTTGATTATCAGATTTTAAGGGATGTGAAGATTCAATATCTAAAACCGGGGGAAGATCACCAGACTGGAGCTGTACAGTACGCACAAAATTATCGGCCTGCGGTACCGGATCCCGCCAGGGGATAAAAAAATGATAAGCTCCCACGCGTAAGCGGGTTTTACGGGCCGCGGCATAGTTTAATTTAAAGCGTTTATCCTGAATGGAAATGCCTTCGGTTGCTTTAATAAACACAAACGACAACCGCGAAGAAGCCGGCAGTTGAAATGTTTCAATACTGGCCCATTCAATCGGGCCCTGATGTTTGGAAACGTCTATTCCGTGTACTTCAAACTCGGTGGGGATACGGATACCGGCGGCTTTGGAATAGTCCCACTGAATGCTTTGAAGGCCCTTGTATTTGTACCAGACTGCCCAGGTGATAAATCCAAACATGATTACTCCTAAAATGAGTAATTTTCTTGGATTAGAAAGAGCAGGCTTCCTACGCGGAGACATAAAGACCAGTTGAAAAGGATAAATTCAAAAAATGCCGGGCAAAAATACCAGGCATTTTTTGAAAAACAGTTTTCTGCTTAGAGTTTACAATTTTCAACATCATTCATTGGGTCGGGAGATGAACGGTCAATGGTTCTATCCATTCAGACTACAACCGTATCCGAAGCCCCAAGCTTACTTATTAGGCTGTGGAGTAGTTCTTAAATAAGGTTTTACATGGGTAACACCTTTGGGGAATTTTTCCGCTAAGGCATCATTCGGAACGGCGGGGGTTACAATCACATCTTCGCCGTCTTTCCAATCAGCGGGTGTAGCTACCTGGTAGTTTGCCGTTAACTGCAGTGAATCAATAACCCGTAAGAGCTCATTGAAATTCCGGCCCGTGGAAGCCGGATAAGTAAGCGTCAGCTTAATTTTCTTATCAGGGCCAATCACAAATACCGACCGAACCGTTGCTTTTTCACTGGCGTTGGGGTGAATCATATCGTACAATTCGGCCACTTTTCGCTCAGGATCAGCCACAATAGGAAAGTTTACTTCCGTGCCCGTAACATCCTTAATATCAGGAGTCCAACGGTTATGTGAATCAAGATCATCTACCGAAATCGCGATAACCTTCACACCACGTTTTTCAAACTCACCTTTCAACAGAGCGGTTCTGCCTAATTCGGTGGTGCAAACAGGAGTAAAGTCAGCAGGGTGTGAAAAAAACAGACCCCAGCTATTGCCCAACCACTCGTGGAAATGAATAGGACCTTGTGTAGTGGCTGCTTCAAAATCAGGTGCAATGTCTCCAAGACGTAATGACATAATCTTAACTATTTAAAAGTTACAGGATCGTCCACAAAGGTTAGACGTTTCAGGCACTGAAACAAGAAGAATAGTCTATAAGTTTACAAGACTAATTGAAATTTATTGTAAAAAGTTGATTTTCATCTATTTATGAGTGTAGTTTTTTTGTAAGGACAGGCATATAAAGACTAAATAAAAGTTTTTCTAAGGCCAAAGCTTGACAAAGGGATTTGTAGCGTTCATCTTTGCACCCACATTTCTGACGGGGATGTAGCTCAGTTGGCTAGAGCACTTGCATGGCATGCAAGGGGTCGTGGGTTCGAGTCCCATCTTCTCCACAATTGAAAATCAAGGACTTACGGATAATTCTGTAAGTCCTTTTTTCGTCTACGATACCAATTATAGTTATTGCTTTCCGAAGAAATGAATGAAATAGGTTGAACTCCTGAGAGAATGTAGGAGATTATCGATGATTTAAAAAAATCAGAATCGTAACCAATGATTCGGTAGGGAGATTGTTTTAATCTGATTCGTCAATCCGAAATGCCCATCTTTCATATGTTTGTTTAAGTCTTGCCCAATTATCAAATTTAATAGTCCTGTATGATGTTAGGTATGAGGCATGTTATAAAGAAGCAGTATTTCTAAAACGGAATAGTTCATATAACGGCTTCATATATCATAATATTTAATGCGGTTGTCTTAAAAAACGTCGTTTGTATTAAAGAACACAATCAAAACATTGGTCGTAAGTTTGGTGTTATATACAGGTATTAACCCATTAAATGCTTCTTTTATGGTCAATTAGTACTTAAAAATTTTTAGTATAAATACCTAATTTAAAAAATGAATTAGATGGTCATTTTTTAATCGATACATTTGTTCTTTTTAATGATGGATGTATATTTGTACTGAACCTCATTCCTTACTATCTCTGCATTAATAATTGCCTTCATGGACAAAAAAATATTACTAACTGCTGACCAAATTTCTGCTTCCAGCACTGGATTATATCATTTTATGTTTGAATTGGCAAAAGAGTTGAAATCTCAAAATCCAGAAAATTTTCAGTTTAGTTATCTTATTCCTGAGCATTTAAAAAAATGTAAACCATTTGGAGAAGTAGAATACCGGATAAAAACTAAAATTCAGCATATTAAGTGGAAAACATTTAAAGAGTTTGATTTGATTCATTTTACGCATCAGCATCCCACTATTTTAATGCCACATAAAATTATTGGTAAAAAAATATTAACGATTCATGATCTGAATTTTCTCTATGAATATCCTGAAAATTCAAATGCTTATCGGCATCTATACAATGCTGTTCGGAGGTGGGTAGATCATGCTGACCAACTTACTACTATTTCACATTATGCTGCACATGATGTTGCTAAAATACTAAATTATCCAATTAAAGATATTCGGGTAATCCATAATGGTGTAAACATACCAGATATACCCTTTGAAGAATTGGATATTCATGTGCCCAAATTTATGCCTGAACGTCCTTTCCTGTTTACGGTAGGTACGGTTATGTTTAAAAAGAATTTTCATGTGCTGCCTGCCATGATGTCAAATCTGGATTATGACCTGGTTATTGCCGGTAGAATTGACGACCATGCGATTGAATATTACAACCTTTTAATGAATGAATGTAAACGATTTGGGATTGCTTCCAATCGAATTCATATCATTGGTGAAACTAGTGAGATAGATAAACATTGGTATTACCATAGTTGTGAAGCATTTGTATTTCCCTCTATTGCTGAGGGCTTTGGCTTACCTGTATTAGAGGCATTCTATCATCAGCGGCCTACTTTTCTGTCGAAACAAACCGCTCTTCCTGAAGTTGGTGGCGATGCTGCTTATTACTTTAATAGTTTTCATCCGGATGAAATGAGTGATACTGTGAAGAAAGGAATTAGTGATTTTTCAAACTCTGGAAAAGCTGAAAAAGAGCTAGCCCGCGTGAAAGAATTTTCCTGGAAAAAAACTGTAACTGGATATTTAAATTTGTATGAAGAAATGCTAAATAAATAATAGAAGCTATTTGATTTTTATACTATTTATGAAAAATAGTAACTTATTTACTTAATTGATATCTAAGTAATTGTAGTGTTAAGATGAAGCTATAAAACTGATAATATGAAAAAAATTGCCTTGATTGTTCAACGTTATGGGCTGGAGGTAAATGGCGGTGCTGAATATCATTGCCGTATTCTGGCGGAACAATTAAAATCTATTTATCAGGTCGATGTATTAACAAGCTGTGCACTTGATTATGTCGATTGGGCTAATTATTATCCGGAGGGTAAAACAATTATTAATGATATTCAGGTAATTCGTTTTCCAACTTTATATAAGCGTCAGGACGAATTATTTGCTAAAATGACTAAAAAATTATCTTTATTTACAGAACATAAAAAACATATTTTCCGAGATATTTATTATAAACTATTGCCACTTGTTAGAAGAAACACTATACGCAAGTATAGTAAATTGTGGACTAATTACCAGGGGCCTTACATGCCAGGGTTACTTGATTATTTAAAAAATAATCACCAGCAATATGATGCTTTCATTTTTTTTACGTATTTATATTACCCTACTATTGAAGGATTGAAGATTGTTCCTTCAAAATCAATTTTAATTCCTACAGCACACGACGAACCACCTATTTATCTCCCTGTTTTTGATCATTTATTTTTGTTACCTAAAGCTATTTTGTATAATTCAATAAGCGAGAAACAATTTATTAATCAAAAATTTCATAATGAGTCTATCTACTCTGATATAGTTGGGGTGGGAATTGAGCCTTTTCAGGGAACTATACATCATTCAGTTGCGGAGCTATTAAAAACAGATGCTCCTTATCTGATTTACATTGGGAGGATTGACCCTGCCAAAGGTTGTGATATTCTTCTTGACTACTTTACCCGGTATAAAGAACGTTATCCGTCGCAACTTAAACTGGTTATAGTAGGAAAAGCTTTTATGCCTTTACCTGAACATCCTGACATTATTCCCATGGGATTTGTGGAAGAAGAAATAAAAGTCACCTTATTAAAACAAGCAAAAGCCTTGGTGATCCCTTCGTTATTTGAGAGCCTTTCGATGGTAACACTTGAAAGTTTTTCGTATGGTATCCCGGTTATTGCCAACGCTCATTGTGAGGTATTAAAGGATCATATTGAATTAAGCGAAGCCGGATTTTTATATCGTGATGAAGCCGATTTTGATAAGGCCGTTGATTCAATTCTTGCTGATAAAGTAGAAGGTATGGCAACTAAAGCAATGTATTATGTAAGTAAGCATTATACCTGGAGCCGGATTATTGAGAAAGTAGCAAAAGCGGTTGATTATGTTACTGCAAAGGTATGATGGCTTTAGGCTTTTGTAATTAGTGAACTACCATTCTATTCAAACGTTGGTATACACTATCTTTCGTTTGAATCAATTCATAATGCGAACCGCGTTCAATAATGTTCCCGTCTTCCATAATCAGAATTTCATCCGCTTCTTTAATAGTACTGAGTCGGTGAGCAATTACCAATGTAGTGCGGCCCTCCATCAGATTATTTAAGGCGTCCTGTACTAATTTTTCGGATTCAATATCCAGGGCAGAAGTCGCTTCATCCAGAATCAAAATGGATGGTTTCTTGAAAACAGCTCGAGCAATGCTTAACCGCTGCCGTTGCCCACCGCTCAGGCGAATACCTCGGTCACCAATAATGGTATTATAGCCATCTTCAGTTTCCATGATGTAATGGTGGGCATTGGCTACTTTGGCGGCTTCTATTACCTCTTCCATGCTGGCATCTGGCTTGCCAAGAGCGATGTTATTAAAAATGGTATCGTTGAAGAGTACGATTTCCTGCGTGACGAAGCTCATCTGTTTTCGCAAGGACTCCATCGTATAATCTTTTACATCAATACCATCAATTTTTACAGTGCCCTGGGTGGCTTCGTAGAAGCGGGGGAGTAGATCGGCTATCGTAGATTTTCCCACACCTGAAGGGCCAACCAGAGCAATTTTCTTCCCTTTGGCAATTCGGAAGTTGATATTTTTAAGAACAGGCTTTTCGGCGTATTTAAAACTTACATTTTCAAAAACAATATCTCGCTGGAATTTTTCAAGATTGATGGCGTTGGGTTTGTTTTGAATTTCAATGGGTTTATCGAGTAATTCCAGAATTCGTTCACCCGCTGCTTGCCCTTGCTGTATGTTCGTGATGGCTACGACAATGGCTTTAGCCGGGCGGATAACCTGCGAAAAAATAGCAATGAACGCAATGAATGAACTGGCCTGCAAATCGCCCTGACTGTTCAGCACCAAACTACCTCCATATACCAGAATACAGGCTACAATAAACACACTAGCGGCTTCGGAGAAAGCAGGGGCCAGTTCTCGTTTTTTAAATCCTTGCAGACTAGCCTGCCGATAGAAATCATTTTCGGTACTGAACCGATTAATAACAAAGCGAGTTGCATCAAAAGCTCGGATGATTCGCATTCCTAGTAGGGTTTCGTCCATCAGCGTAAGCATACGCCCCATCGAAGACTGCACGTCTTTTGCTTCTTTCTCGCAGCAAAGCCGAACCAGTTCTCTATCGAATT
>JASGGE010000085.1:0-17075 GCA_047605205.1 Siphonobacter sp. | reverse complement strand
GTGTCCACGCTTGCCAAACAAGGTCAATCGGTGCGTTTACCGTTCTGGTCATTTTCAGTTCTCTGTTCATATTTTTTATTTTTTTGCCACTAAGGCACGAAGTTTTTCTTAGTGTCTTAGAGCCTTTGTGGCATTATTTAATTTCTAAATCTTTTTATTCCATTTTTAATCAATGGTACATTGAAATTGATAAGATAGCCTAAATTCAATCTCGTAAGTTTTAAATGACTGATGATTTGAGCTTCCCAAACAGGATTTACCAATTCCACAGCTTTCAATTCGCAGATTACTTTCTGATTTACAAGTAAATCCAACCTCAATCCTTCATCAAATTGAATTCCGTCATAAACGATAGGAATATCTACCTGACGTATTACATCAAACCCTGCTTTTCTTAGTTCGTGAGCCATACAAACCTCATACACTTTCTCCAATAATCCCGGTCCAAGTTCTTTATGGATTTTGTATGCAGCGTTTACAATAGCTTTACCTATTTGCTCTTCTTCGTTCGAAATTTCTTTGTATTCCATATTTTTTATTGTTTTTATTTTATTGTTATAATTCTGCCACTAAGGCTCAAAGGCACGAAGTTTTTCTTGGTGCCTTAGTGTCTTTGTGGCTATATTTAATTTCTAAATCTTTTTAGTGTCTTTGTGGCATTACTTCATTTTAGCCAATAGCTTATCAAGGTTATCAAAGCGGTCTTCCCAAATTTTGCGGAACTGCTCCAGCCATTTGTCTATTTCTTTCATTTTGTTTACTTGAAGTTGGTAATAAATTTCTCTGCCTTGCTGTTTTTGCGTTACCAATTCGCACTCCGTCAAAATTTGTAAGTGCTTTGAAACTGCTTGCCGTGATGTGTCAAAGTGTTCGGCAATGGCGTTTGGTGTCATTGCCTGTAGGGCAATAAGGGTAATAATAGCCCGCCTTGTCGGGTCGGCTATGGCCTGAAAAATATCTCGTCTCGTTTCCATTGTGCAATGATTTGATTGCAAATCAAAATGCAATTATTTAGTTGCACAATACTTTAGCTAAAAATATTTTTTCCGTTCGTTTTGCGTGAGGGATTGCAGTAAAAATTCTTTTGTGTAATGATAGTTGCCTGCTATCCGGTCAACTACCATTACACAAAAAATGCTGACAGGCTTTGAACCCGTCAGCATTATTGTACAAATTATATAAAATCTATTGATTTCGATTACAGTAGCTTACCGACGATTATCATCTCCGGCCAGCATCCCCAAATAACTATGATAGCGGCTCATCGCAATAGTACCTGCCTCCACGGCTTCACGCACTGCACAGGCAGGCTCGTTTACGTGTAAGCAGTTATGATACCGGCACTGATTCAATAAATCACGCATTTCGGGGAAATAGTGACTAATTTCTGTGGGTTCCATATCAATCAGCCCTAGTTCTTTAATACCAGGGGTATCAATAATAAACGACTTTGGCTCAATTTCAAACATTTCCGCAAACGTGGTGGTATGCACTCCTTTATTGGCAAAAGTAGAAACCTCACTTGTTCGCAAGTCCAGATCGGGAACGATGGTATTCACAATTGTTGATTTACCGACACCTGAATGACCGGAAACGAGTGATATTTTGTCACGGAGCATATTCCGCAACTCATCCATTCCTTCGCCCGTTACAGTTGATGTGCGGAGCGTTCCATACCCTAACTGACTGTATAAATCAATAATTGGCTGATGCTGATCGCGGCCAGCGTCGTCGAAAATGTCCTGTTTATTAAAAACGATTATTACCGGAATTCGGAATGATTCTGCTGATACCAGGAAGCGATCAATAAAACCTAGTGATGTACGCGGAAAATCGAGCGTTACAATCAGAATAGCCTGATCAAGGTTAGCAGCCAGTAAGTGAGCCTGTTTGGTTTTATGCACGGATGCCCGGGCAATGTAATTTTCCCGGTCGGCGATGTGTGAAATGATCGCCGTGTTTTCGTTTTCGTTTTCAATTAGCATCTCCACCCGATCACCCACGGCCAGCGGATTGGAGGTTTGTAAGCCTTTAATTTTAAATTTTCCTTTCAACCTGGCCTGCCAGACGTGCCCTTCTCCATCACGCACATCATACCAGGAACCCGTTGACCGAATTACTATTCCTTTTTCCATTTAATATTATTTCAATAACCTTTATTATTAAGAAGCAGTCTGGTTCGCCCAATTCTGCACCCATTGCATAATAAGGTCAGTAGCACCCGTTTTTGAATATACATATTCGCGACTCTTTAGCGATTCGCTGGCCAATTCTTCCCTGGATAGCCTTGCCATAATCTGTTTAAATTGTGTTCCATCGGTAATGGTATGTGCCGAGCCAAGTGCAATCAGATCATGGGCTTCCTGAAATTTCTGATATTTCTTATTCCCAAAAAACACCGGCATTCCCCAAACGGCAGCTTCCAGAATGTTATGCAAACCATCTTTATACGCTCCGCCTATAAAAGCAAAATTTCCGTAACGATATAAACTGGAAAGCATGCCTACATTATCAATCCAGAGAATTTGAGCGGTTTTGACATTTTCGGGAGTTGCCTCTGAATACTTAACGCAAGAGACGGGAACGTCTCCTATCCAGCGATTGATCTGTTCTTCGTTAATTTCGTGCGGAGCAATAATCCATTTTAAAACTTTATCATCGGCTTTAGTAAAAATTGTATTTCGAATTACCTCCCAGTCTTCAGGCCAGATGGACCCCCCTACTGCCACCTGAGCATCGCCACAAAAATCTTTAACCAGCGGAAATTCCTTTGCCTGAGCGGCTATCTCAATTACCCGGTCAAAACGGGTGTCACCCCCTAAGGTTACTGCCTTAATTCCTATCTGACTTAGTAAATCAACTGAGATCTGATTCTGCACAAATAAGTGGCTGAAGCACGCCAGAATCGAGCGATAAAAGCCCCCATATGGTTTAAAGAATGATTGATCTGACCGAAAAATCGCTGAAAACAAAAGAACCGGAATAGAGCGATGCTTTAATTCCATTAAATGGTAATACCAAAACTCATATTTCACCCAAAACACAAGCTGAGGCTGTACTGAACCAACAAATCGTCGGGCGTTTTCAGCCGTGTCGGCGGGTAAATAACTCACAACATCCGCTTGCTCATAGTTTTTACGTAATTCATATCCAGACGGAGAAAAGAACGTTAATACGATTCGCCATTCTGGATAGTGCTCCCGAAAGGCTTCCAATACCGGGCGAGCCTGTTCAAATTCACCCACCGAGGCACAATGGAACCAGGCCGTTCTCCGACCGTCAACCGACACCAGTGGCTGTTGCCATACCTGCTTCTGGCCCTGAGCCCAGCGTTTCGCTTTAGGGTGTATTAATGAAGCCAGCGAAAAGCCCTGCCGCATCAAGAAAAGGGAAGTATCGTAAAGTAGTTTTAGCAAAATACTGGAATGATGCTTTTGGCATCAAAATTAGAACTTTGTTGGCGTGTTTTTAAGTTCTAATGATCAAACACCACAAAACACCGAAAGAGATGAATTGGCAAGCCCTGTCCGAATTGACCCAACTAGAGGAAATCAGGAAAGAATCATTCGATCAGCCCGTGCTGATTTACAAACACAGCGTTACCTGTTCGATCAGCTCAACCGCAAAAGCCCGTCTGGAACGACAATGGAACGATAGCACGCCAATCAAGGCGTATTATCTGGATTTGCTTAGCTATCGCTCCATCTCAAATGCTATTGCTCAGGAATTTGGCGTAGAACACGAATCCCCCCAGGTATTATTAATTCAAAATGGGAAGTGTGTTTACCATGAATCACACTTCGCCATTCGCTTCGACGAAATTGTCAACGCTATTGCCGTTTAGAGGTTTTGAGTTATTTATCAGAGGTTTCCAAACGCTCCCTCTACGCTCAAAACCCTAAACTCCGTTAGACTAATTCTTCCACTTGCCAGTTAAACGTAACTGCCTGTTCGATGTCGGGGTGTAAACTCTTGGCTACCGGGCAGGTATGTGCCGCATTTTCCAGTTTTTTCTGCTGTTCTTCGGTTAAGGCTACGGGTGTCTTTACAGTAAGGTTCACTTCCACCCGGTTAATCCGGCGTGGGTTTGCTGCCATTCCTTTTGTTACGTCCAGCTCTGTTCCTTTCAGCTCAATACCTTCCCGCTCTGCTACAATTCCCATAATGGTTAACATACAGGAACCTAGTGCTGTAGCTACGAGATCCGTTGGAGAGAAGGCTTCGCCTTTTCCCTGATTATCAACAGGGGCGTCAGTGATAATCTGATTTCCTGATTGCAAATGGGTTGCCTGCGTACGAAGCTCCCCCAGATAAATTGTATGAGCCGTTGCCATAAAATTAAGATTGGAATGTAATTTTAGAGATCTCAGTATAAGTTTGGTAAACGCAGCACTAGTTCTCAAAGCATCAAAGGTAAGGGGATCCCTTCATTCCACATCAACGACTGACAAGTATACTATGTGTAAAACGGTATTGGTTTTATATTTTCTAGGGATTCAAAGTGTACTATATGCTCAGGAAAAAGTAAAAGCATTACCCCTTGCCTACAAAACTACCTGGGCAGTTGGAATAACTTCTAACAGTAATTCTGGTTTGGTAGGGGGTTTGGCAGTTCGTCATTCTATTTTACAAACTTCCAATTGGCGGGGTACTGTTTTATACCGTTATTTTAATCTCGAAGTTGTGAATGTAAAAGACCCCCAGGAAAATCGCATCCAAACGACGGGAGATTCTTTTATTTCAGACAAACAAAACAGTTTCCTGGTAACACGTGCTCACTGGGGGCGTGAGGTAGCTTTTTTACGCCAGCCAACGGAAGATGGCGTCCAGCTAACCGGTGCAATAGCCATTGGCCCCTCTGTTGGCCTTACCAAGCCTTATTACATTCAATATAGAGATCCTTCCAGCCAAATAGTTACAGAAATTCCTTATGATCCGCTCCATAGCACACTGAATCAGGATAATATTGTTGGCAGCGGAAGCCCTTTAAAAGGCTTCAATCAGGCTACTATTTATCCGGGAGCTAATGTCAAACTGGGTGTTATCGCCGAACTGGCGGCTTTTCCAGAAGGTAGTGTTGGTCTTGAAGTAGGCGGGCTATTGGAATATATGCCGGGTAATGTGATTATCCTGGCCAGTAAAGGTTCGCTGCATCTTTTCCCATCTGGCTATATCACCTTTTTTGTAGCTTTCAAACGAACTCCCAGGAAATAAAACATGTGGCTACGGGCACCCTGCATAAGGTATGACAAGCCGTGGTCAAAAAGCAACTTTTTATCAGGTTTCAGGGTTAGAGCATTACCTTTGTTGAAATCCGGTAAATTTCATAGAATACCGGATTCGAAAACGCTACTGGGATGATCGAACTACCCGTTTTGCCTACTATTAAAAAAGCTGATGCGTCTGTAATAGACCCTTCTTCTTTAAATAAGCCTGGTTCTTCTACTCGTAAACCCGACTGGTTACGGGTAAAATTACCTACCGGACCTGAATATCGCAGTGTGCGTCAGGTGGTTGATGAATATAAACTCCATACTATTTGTCAGTCAGGAAATTGCCCAAACATGGGCGAATGCTGGGGAGCAGGTACGGCTACGTTTATGATTTTGGGCAATGTATGCACGCGTTCCTGTACGTTTTGTGCTGTGGCTACAGGCCGCCCCAATGAATATGATGCGGATGAACCACGTCGGGTGGCAGAAGCAATCAAAATTATGGGTGTAAAACACGCTGTACTAACTTCAGTGAATCGGGACGAGTTAAAAGACAAAGGAGCTGAAATCTGGCACCAGACCGTTCGCCTGACGAAAGAATTAAGTCCTTCCACGACCATTGAAACGCTGATTCCTGACACAAAAGGAAATTGGGATGCTTTGGAACGAATGATTTCAGCAGGACAGGAAGTGGTTTCGCATAATATGGAAACGGTCGAGCGTTTATATCGTCCGGTTCGCCCACAAGCCAAATATGCCCGTAGCCTTGAACAGATCAACCGAACAAAAGCCTATGGTAAACGTACGAAAACGGGTATCATGTTAGGTCTTGGCGAAACCAAAGAAGAAGTATTTAAAGCCATGGACGATCTGGTTGAGAATGGTTTGGATATTCTGACATTAGGCCAATATCTACAGCCTACCAAAATGCACCACGAAGTTATTGAATGGATTCACCCTGAAACCTTTAAAATGTACAAAGAAGAAGGCGAAAGACGTGGAATTAAATACGTGGAGGCTGGCCCGCTGGTTCGGTCCAGCTATCATGCAGAACGCCACGTACACGTATAGTTTTCAGCGGCCGTCACTGCGGCTGGCTGTTTTCTGCTTTTAAATTGGTAGATATAGTGGCTCCGAATTATACTAATCAAGTAACCAAAAAACCGGCACCTGCAAACTAGTTTATGGGTGCCGGTTTTTTAATCTGCAGAATGTCCGAACATATCGGTACATGTTTCGTTTTACAAGTACACCATCTCTTTCTGATTTGAAGTACGACATCATCATTGCGGGTGGCGGTATGGCCGGTTTAAGTCTGGCATACTATCTAAACCACAGTTCTTTATGCGATAAAAAAATTCTGATCATTGATCGGGAAGAAAAGAAAAAAAATGATCGCACCTGGGGTTTCTGGGAACAACATGATTCTGCCTTTGAGTCGATCCTGCACCGTAAATGGGCTTACGCCTGGTTTCACGGAACAAATGAGTATAGCGAAAAGCTAGAGTTAGCCCCCTATTCCTACAAATTACTGCGGGGAATTGATTTCTATACCTTTGTTCAGAACGATCTGGCCCAAAATCCGAACATCAAATTCCTCTACGCCAGCATTGATTCCATTCAGTCGGTTAACGATGGAATAAGTGTACAAACCACCGAAGGGTCGTTCTGGGCTTACTGGTGTTTCGACAGCACGCAGCCCATTTTGTCATCAGCTAAAGAAAATAATCAAACGCTACTACAACACTTTAAGGGCTGGGTCATTCAAACGAATCAGCCAGTATTTGACGCCGATACTCCGGTTATGATGGATTTCCGGATTAGTCAGCAGGAAGAATGTCGCTTTGTATATGTTTTACCCAGTTCGCCCACACGGGCCTTAGTAGAATTTACGCTTTTTTCGCCCACCTTACTAAACCCCGAAGACTATGACGAAGCGTTACGCAACTACCTTAACCAGTTTCTAAAAATCAGTAACTACCAGATTATCGAAGAGGAATCTGGTAGTATCCCCATGACTGACGTAAGGGTATCAGAACAGCCTCAACCTCACCACATTCGGGTTGGCTCATCGGGCGGATATACGCGGGCCAGTACAGGGTATACCTTCGCCCGGACACAAAAGCGGTTGCAGAAAATCGTTCAGAATCTGGAAAAATCGTTTGCCACTTCTCCCCTGGAAGGAGCTCCTGTATTGGCTCGTTTTCATTTTTATGACCGGGTCTTTCTTAATGTTTTTTTGCACAAACGCCATTCAGCAGCCGATCTTTTCAGTAAGTTATACCGAAGAAATTCAGCAGCCTGCATCTTTCGTTTTTTAGACGAGCAATCTTCCCTCCGGGAAGACCTTTCCGTGATCTGGTCTATGCCAACCTACCCCTTTACCCGAGCAGCTTTTGATCTTCTCAAAAAAAATATCATGGGAAAGTTTAAGCAATAAGGCTTATTATTTGGTGAATTTTCAGGGAATGTACACTTTTGTGAAAGTATCCAGAGGCTCCAGCAAGGACACCAACCGAGTTTGAACACTACGGTGGTTTGACGATACGGGCTTTTCATTGGCTGTAATTTACAATCACGAAAAGTTAAAAACGTTCAATTCCTTCGCCCAGGATTACGATAGTTGTTTAATTCGTAACTCCCAAATTCAATTAATTTTTAAGGAACATGCCTTATTTGTTCACTTCTGAGTCTGTTTCTGAAGGACACCCAGATAAAGTAGCCGATCAGATTTCAGATGCCCTCATTGACCATTTTCTAGCATTCGACCCCCAATCAAAAGTTGCTTGCGAAACTTTGGTAACCACTGGTCAGGTTATTCTGGCAGGTGAAGTAAAATCCAAAACGTATCTGGATGTTCAAACCATTGCCCGTGACGTTATTCGTAAAATTGGTTATACTAAGTCGGAGTACATGTTTGAAGCCCACTCCTGTGGCGTACTTTCTGCTATTCACGAACAATCTGCTGACATCAACCAGGGGGTAGATCGCTCTAAACCCGAAGAGCAAGGTGCTGGTGATCAGGGGATGATGTTTGGGTATGCTACCCGTGAAACTGAAAATTACATGCCCCTGGCTCTGGATTTAGCCCATAAAATTCTAAAGGAACTAAGTATCATTCGGAATAATGATCTGGATTTGATGCCATACCTTCGCCCGGATGCCAAATCTCAGGTAACCATTGAATATAGTGACGATAACGTCCCTCAACGTATTGACAGCATTGTTGTTTCAACTCAGCACGATGATTTTGATACCGATGAAACGATGCTTACCAAGATTCGGGAAGACATCATTAACATCGTCATTCCTCGCGTAAAATCCAACCTGAAACCTGAGCTTCAGAAGTTATTCGATGGTCAGATCACCTATCATATCAACCCAACAGGCAAGTTCGTAATTGGTGGCCCTCACGGTGATACTGGTCTTACCGGCCGTAAAATCATTGTAGATACCTATGGTGGTAAAGGGGCTCACGGTGGTGGTGCCTTCTCAGGAAAAGATCCTTCAAAAGTTGACCGTTCAGCAGCGTATGCCACTCGCCATATTGCCAAAAACCTGGTAGCAGCGGGTGTTGCCGACGAAGTATTGGTTCAGGTATCATACGCTATTGGGGTTGCCGAACCCTGTGGCATCTACGTAAACACGTATGGTACCTCAAAAGTTGGCCTAAACGACGGAGACATTGCCCAGAAAGTAGGACAGATTTTTGATATGCGGCCCTACTTTATTGAGCAACGTCTGAAACTGCGTAACCCCATTTATTCCGAAACCGCAGCTTATGGACACATGGGCCGTGAGGCGAAAGTAGTTACCAAACGCTTTAACTCTCCTGACGGTAAAATCCTGGAAAAAGAAGTAGAGCTTTTTACCTGGGAAAAACTGGATTATGTAGAAAAAGTAAAAACAGCATTTGGTCTGTAACCTGCTGCTAATAGATTAATACATAAAAAGGCATAAATCATTCGTGGTTTATGCCTTTTTTAGCGTTTGAATTTATGACTAAACCTATGAAATTTTACTTCTTATTCTACGCAATGCTATTAGGTATTGGATCAATACGTGCTCAAAAACAACCTAATATTATTTTCATTATTGCCGATGATATAAGTCTTGAAGATATAGGCTGTTATGGTAATCCAGCCATTAAAACTCCTAATATTGATCAGTTGGCAAAAGATGGATTACGTTTTACCAACGTATACGTCACTTCCAGTTCATGTAGTCCAAGTCGTACGAGTATATTAACTGGCCGCTACCCGCATAACACCGGAGCGGCCGAGCTGCACTCTGAATTACCCGCCCACTTGACTTACTTTCCCGAACAACTTCAAAAAGCAGGATATTATACCGCTTTGTTAGGAAAATGGCACGAAGGCAAACAAACCAGACGGGCCTATGATACCTTGATCGTGGGAGAAACCCTTAATGGGCCAGGTGGCGAAAATCAATGGATTACCACCTTACAGAACCGCCCTAAGGACAAACCGTTTTTTTTCTGGCTTGCCCCCTTTGATGCCCATCGCGACTGGTCAGCCGATGACTTCCCGAATGCCCATAATCCGCAAACAGAGGTGCGGGTACCGTCTACTTTAGTTGATACGAAAGAAACGCGACAGGATTTGGCTTCCTACTATAATGAAACAGGCCGGCTGGATTTTTATGTGGGAGAACTGCGGAAAGAACTCGAACGCGAAGGAATTGCTGACAATACGATTCTTATTTTTACCTCTGACAATGCCCGGCCATTTCCGGGAAGTAAAACCCGCTTAACTGATCGTGGCATTCGTACGCCCTTTGTGATGAGCTGGGCAAAAGGAATAACCAAACGAGGTACCGTTCCAGCATTAGTCAGTAGCATTGATATTGCCCCTACATTGCTGGGATTAGCCGGAGCGGCAAGCCCCACTAGTATACAGGGCAAAAGCTTTGCTCAATTGCTTCAACACCCTGAAACCGCCTTCCGCACCTTTATTTTTGCTGAGCATAACTGGCACGACTATGAAGCTTACGAGCGTTGTGTACGTACTAAAGATTTCCTCTATATTTTGAACTTACGCCCTCACTTAGACAACGGAGGCCCTATTGATGCCAATCAAAGTCCAGCGGCAAAAGCTTTAAAGAACGCCAGGCCTCAGCTCACACTTCTACAGGAAGATACTTTTTTAAAGCCACGTCCCCAGGAAGAGTTTTATGATTTACGGAAAGATCCGGAGCAGTTACATAATCAGATTGCAAATGATACTTATCTGAAAGAACGTACTCAACTAATACGGACATTGAGACTTTGGCAGCAGCAAACAGGAGATACCGCCCCTGTTAAACTCACACCAGACTGGTACGATCGGGAAACGGGACAGGCATTACCAGCGAAAGGAATCCGGGGTGAAATGCCTGGTGCGGCCAAACAAGCCGATCACATAAATGCAAAAGGGCCGTTTTAAAAGCTTCTTCAACGCAAATTAATTCTGCTTATCTATTATTTTTGATTCAGATTCTTTCTTCCCAGATCAATTCATGAACCGCTATTTAATCACGGCCTTGCTGGCACTTCTTTCTCATTTGGGGTTTTCTCAAAGTACTAAAGTCATCGTGCGGGCTCGAGCCAAAGATGCCAAGTTTATCGGAACAGGTATTGGTGGAGCTTATGTAGTGATTCGAAACGATCTGACCGGTGAAATTCTGGCGAAAGGCATTACTACCGGCACCTCTGGCAATACAGATTTAATGCTAAAAACGCCACACAAACGCTATGATCACCTGGCGGATGATAAAACGGCCAAGTTTGAAGCAGATATTAAGCTCGATGAGCCTACGTTCGTCACCGTTGAAGCAACAGCTCCTGTTAATCGAAGAAGCTCAGCCGTTAAAGTCAGTACGCAGCTTTGGCTTATTCCTGGCAAACCTATTGATGAAGAAGGCATCGTGTTAGAAATTCCGGGTTTCATGCTGGATATTCTCGAACCTCAAACCCATCAGGTGATTTCTCAAACTTCCCTCCGAGACAATCAGGTTAAGTTAAAAATCAATCTGGTAATGATGTGTGGCTGTGTCATTAACAAAGGTGGCGTCTGGAATTCTGATCAGATTGAAGTAAAGGCTTTTGTGAAGAAAGACGGAGTACCTTATGGCGAAGTTTCGCTTCAGTTTGCTTCGCAGGATAATATTTTTGAAGGCTGGCTAAACGCCAAAGACAAAGGAATGTACGAAGTACAAATCTATGCTTACGATCGCATAACTAAAAATACCGGTGTTGACCGAATTAATTTTGTTATTCAGTAATCAAAAAGCAGAGGTGTCGTATATAACTTCTCAGGAAAGTAACCCTTCTATTTTTCAGACGGCGTGGCAACACGCCGTTTCTATTTTGTATGTTTACGGCCATTCGGCCCTGAGAATTTATGAATGAAAAAAGTCGCATTTCGGTACTTGAAAAAGAAGTAGAGCAATTATCTCGCCAACTACTTACCTATCAGCAAGATCTAAAACAGGTTCAGGCAGAACTTGCAAAGCTCCGACAGGAATTTGTTCCTGAAGAAGCCCACCAAACTATTCCTGCCATTTCGGTAGAACCGGCAATACTTCCTCCTTCTAAACCTACCACAAAAACTTCTACCGAAGCCTATATTGGGGGCAATTTGCTCAGCAAAATCGGGATTGCTGCTTTGGTAATCGGAATGGCTATTTTCGTAAAGTTTGCTTTTGAAAATGACTTAATTGGCCCCTGGGGACGGCTAGCGATGGGCTGGGGAATCGGGATTGGATTAGTTAGCCTGGCCTATTATTTAAAAAGAAAATACCTTACCTATAGTGCGGTATTATTGAGTGGTGGTGTTGCAACCGCTTATTTTACTACGTACGCCGCCTTCTATTTTTATCATTTTCTTTCCATTCCGCTCGCTTTTGCGGTTATGGTGGCGGTTACTCTATTGACAGTCTGGCAGGCTACTCGCTATGAAGTTGAATGGATTGCCCTGTTTGGCCTGGCAGGTGCATATGCCGTTCCGTTTCTGGTTGGTGGAAATGGAGCTCCCTGGGGATTATTCGTTTACATGACGATTCTCAACAGTGGAATTCTGTGGTTGTCTTTCCAACGTGACTGGAAAGCGATGAACATTGCTGCCTTCTGGACAACCTGGGTCATTTTTATTGCCTTTAGCTTTATGGGAGAAAACCGACCAGGTTTCTTATGGACTAGCCTTTGTTTTGGCGGCCTCTTTTTTGTAATGATGTATGCCAATCAATTAGCATTCCCTTTATCAAAAAAAGAGGTCAACTGGCCAATCCTCCAGATTATTCTAAATGCCATTTTTTACTTCATTACTGAATATTTCATCCTTGATGTCCATTACCCAGCCTCTGTTATTACACTCTTTACCTTAGGAAATGCAGCCGTGCATGGTCTGACGACCAGACTGGTCTGGCAACGGGATTTAAAGCATTCAGCAGTATTCCGGGCAACGCTGTCTTTAACACTTGTTTTTCTGATTCTGGCGGTACCCATTCAGTTTCACGGCGATTGGCTTACCCTTATCTGGGCCGCAGCTGCTTATATCTTGTATCGTTTCGGAATTCGTGGCAATATCAGTGTGCTCACTAGCTTTGGGTTCATTCTGATTTTTCTGGCGACGGGGTCATTACTTTTTCATTGGTATGATCTCCAACCAGCTACAGCTGAGTATCAACCTTACCTTAATGTAACGTTTCTCACAAATGTTTTGTATCTGCTTGCTCTGGGTGGAATGACTTATGAGCTGGCTCAGCAACAAAACCAATGGAATACCACCGGTGGTCAGTTCCTGGCGGCTTTATTCATTTTCATGGCTTATCTGATTGGCTGGTTGGAATGGCAGCGATACTTCAGTGCCCAGCTCTTTAGCCCAGCCCAGAATGCCATACGTCAATCCGTTTTAGCCATTTACACAGGTCTTTATCTGGGAAGCGTGCATTTTATCTTCAGTAAAAAACCAATTCTTTTATGGAAAGCAGCGGGGCCGGCCCTTAGCGTGATTTTCCTGGGTTACCTGATTTTTGATGATCCCTTAACCAGCCTTCGAACAGCCTTTATTCCTACGCAGCAATCTACCTTCCTGCTTCGGTATGGCATTTACGCAAGTGTAGCCTGGTTTTTATTTGGTTTGTATTCCTTTGTTGCGGGGAAACTCAGAGGCATTTTTCTGGTGTCAATGCATTTGGTTATTCTCTGGATATTGAGTCAGGAATTACTAACCTTACTCCTCCTGGCCAACCCTGTGAATATCCCAGAACAAACCAACCGAGCCATGCACGCAGGCTGGAGCGTACTCTGGGGCATATACTCATTAAGCCTGATTCTCTTCGGTTTTAATCAAAAAATAAAGCGATACCGTTTACTGGGTATTACCTTGTTTGGCCTTGTCTTACTAAAGCTTCTGGTGTATGATTTAGCCAAATTATCAACTGGGGGCAAAATCATTATTTTCCTGAGCGTTGGGGTGTTACTGTTATTAACCTCTTTCTTCTATCAGAAATTCAGGGATAAATTGCTGGAAGAAGACTAAGGACGTTTTCGATTGATTATACCTGATGAAAAAATAGCGAAGAATTACAGTCCTTCGCTATTTTTTTGATACGTGGTTGATCCAGTCTCTATAACATTAAGGTTTTACTTCAATATCCTTAGCCAACTGAAACGATTGCTTAACACGAATATCCTCTGAAGAAGCCCCAATCTGCACATTAAATTCTCCTCTTTCAGCTACCCATTTCATTTCCGGGTTCAACAGCATCAGATCTTTCGCGTGCAGGTTAAACGTAATGGTTTTCTGCTCGCCTGCTTTCAAGTGAATACGCTGAAATTTCTTTAGCTGCTTGTTTGGGCCAACTACTGAACTAACCGGATCAGTAATATATAATTGAGTCACTTCGTCTCCATCGCGATTGCTGGCATTTTTAACCTGGAAGCTAACGTTTACAGTTACGTCTGATCCAGCAGGTGTTACCTGAATGTTTAAATTTGTATACTCGAAAGAAGAATAACTTAAGCCATAACCGAATGGATAGAGAGGCTTCGCGTCATTTTCTACATAATCATGCTTAATGGGCGACTTATAGTTATAGTAGACAGGCAATTGCCCGACCGATTTCGGCACAGAGATTGTTAAACGTCCGGCTGGGTTATAATCACCAAACAACACATCAGCAATGGCATTTCCACCTTCCATACCAGGATACCAGGCATCTACAACGGCTGGCACATGAGCGGAAAGCCAGTTCAGATTTAAAGGGCGGCCTTTAATTAAAACCACTACAACAGGCTTCCCTGTTTTCAGGATTTCGTCAACCAATTGTAACTGACGGCCCATCAAATCCAAACTAGCCCGGTCGTAGCCTTCTCCACTTTCCATATCACTGATCGAAACCTCTGAAGCTTTTACTTCGGCTGCTCCGGTATTCTGGTATTCCGTCTTGAAATCACGGGCACTGGAGCCTCCAATCACTACTACTGCTACCTCCGACTGGCGTGCTGTTTCAATTGCTTCGGCAATATGATTTGAGGCCGTATCGCGAATGCTACATCCTTTAGCATACCGAATCTGAGCCGTATTCCCAAGTTTATTCTGAATACCTTTTAATACCGTAATTACAGAACCTTCGGCCTGAGGAGCCGTATAATCGCCTAACTGATTATACACGTTATCAGCGTTGGGGCCAATGACCGCAATACTTTTCAGATCTTTTCGAAGCGGCAAGAGTTGATTGGTATTCTTTAATAGCACAATGGCTTCCTGAGCAACCCGACGAGCCAACTGAGTATGTTCGGCATTTTTCACGCCAGTATGCGTTTTTTCTGGCTGTACATAAGGATTCTCGAAAAGCCCCATTTCAAACTTCAGTCGCAATACATGGCTTACTGCGGTATCTAATACGGCGGTGCTTACCTTACCCTGCTTCATGGCTTCGATCAAACTTTTGTCAAAACCACTACCGCTCAAATCAGCGTTCAGTCCAGCATTAATAGCCATCGCAGCGGCATCTATATTGCTCTCAGCTACGTGGTGATTGGATTTAAGCCCCTGAATACTGTTCAAATCAGAAACCACAAAACCTTTAAAACCCCATTGATTACGTAAAATCGTTTTTAACAGAACCGGATTAGCTGTACAAGGAATACCGTCAATTGAATTATAAGCTGTCATAATTGATAACGCACCCGCCCGTACTGCGTCACGAAACGGCGGTAGGTAAACCTGGTACAACTCACGCGTACCGGGTGCTACACTCCCACCATTATGACCTCCTTCAGGAACGCCATATGCGGCAAAGTGCTTCAGCGTTGACATGATGTTTGTTCCACTTTTCAGATTTTTACCCTGAAAACCGGTTACCATGGCAATCCCCATTTGCCCGTTAATTACCGGATCTTCTCCATACGTTTCCTCCACCCGTGACCAGCGAGGTTCGCGAGCCAAGTCTAACACCGGACCATAGCCAATATGAGCTCCCTGCAAACGAGCTTCCTGAGCAATTGCCTGTGCCATTTCATGAATCAAAGCTGGATTCCAGGTACTACCCTGCCCCAAAGCCGTTGGAAATACCGTTGTACCAATCGCCATATGGCCATGCGGGCATTCCTCTGAAAGCAGCAAGGGAATACCCAACCGTGTATTTTCAATAACATATTTCTGAAGAGCATTCGTAGCTTTAGCTGCCTGTTCGGGAGTCAGCCCTGTAGTTAACGTTTTCTGCGTCCAGGGATCAGCTCGTAACGTTGCCCAAAGCATGCCAATATGCTGTTCTTTAACCGCTTTTTTGAACGTCTCGCTGACCTGTACATCCGAACCTTTCTTTTCGTACATAAACCAGCCAAGCGGAGTAGAAAGCTGCCCCACTTTCTCTTCAAGGGTCATGCGTTTCAGCAAATCCTGCACACGGCGGTGCGTTGGAGCCGATGCATTTTTATAGAGTGGTTGTGGCTCAGTGGTAGCGTTAGAAGCGAGGGAAAAGAGTGAGAGCCATGCACCCAGAAAATAGTTGCGACGTTTCATTCCCGAATGTTACGGATAATACTGACAGAGTGTGTATAGAGAATCGTGATTTTTAAATTTTTTATAAACACCCCTTAAAAGTACATGGTACTATACCTAAATGGCTTGATTCAACTTTCACAAAAACCACATCTTCAGCCATAAGGTATGTTATATGTTTATCAAGGAATACCCTTAATATTGTTATAGTATTTTAAGGTTATTATTCTTCATTATATTATCTAAAATCATTATGACTACCGAACCTATTATCGTTGAGCATACTTTTCTGGTACCCATATCACAGGTTTGGCTGGCTCTTTGTGATCGGGATACCATGAAAAACTGGTATTAATAATATAGTCCCACCAGCAATACTCAATGATCAGCGGTTTATAGCAAATATTACTGTACTGCTGGTATTCTGTTCTGATGAAGAACGGCATTGCTGAACGTACCGGGAGTTGAATAAGAACTTGTCTCTTAACCTGTAGTACAAAAGGCCATCCCGACGGGACGGCCTTTTGTACTACAGGTTAAGTAGCTTTTGGGAAGGATCAGAAGGTTTCTTCTTCTTCAATTAAATCGGCGGGTTTAGGAGCCGTCTTATCCTTTACTTTTTCCTTATATTTTTTTACCTGATTTTTAGCTATATCCAAAGCCAGGTCGGTTGCTTCTTCAAAGGTGGTCCCGGTTTCTTTAATAAAAAGAGAGCCCCCGGGCATATACAGTTTAATCTCGACGACCTTATTCTGAATCTTACTCGATTCGCCTTTATCCAGCTTTAAATACACTTCACCACTTATAATCCGATCATAAAATTGATCAAGCTTGTTAAGTTTGGATTGAACGAAAT
>JASGGE010000084.1:0-17126 GCA_047605205.1 Siphonobacter sp. | reverse complement strand
TCCTCGGAGCACGAGGACTTTTCGGTGGAAAAACTCAGAAAGTGGGGGAAATTGCTGGTCACAGTATTCTAGCTCAGGATTTTCAGAAAAAATTAGATGTAGCCCGAGCTGAATACGAAGCTCAGTCTGGCCAGGGAGCCAATGATCAGGTATTAGCCCAATTACGGGACAAGGTCTGGAATGACCTGTTAATTGAATATGCTTATCAAAAAGAATTTGATGCCTTAGGCCTTACCCTTTCTGACGCTGAAAAAACGGATATGTTTTTTGGGAAATACATTGACCCTACCGTTCGCCAAAGCTTCACAGATCCCCAAACAGGAATTTTCGATAAAAACCGGGTTATTCAGCAACGCAATCAGATTCAGAAATTACCAGCTGGCTCCATTCAGCAACTGGGCTGGCAAGCCTTTGTTCGCGATGTGCAACAAAACCACATTATGAACCGCTACGTGAATCTGATTCGTTTATCAACGTACGTAACAACCGCTGAAGCTCGTAAAGATTACGTTGCTCAAACAGCTAAAGTAGACGCTCGTTATTTATACGTTCCTTTCTACTCAATTGCTGATTCAACTATCAAAGTAACGGATTCTCAACTTCAGGATTACCTGAATGCTCATAAAGATGAGTACAAAGGAGCCAATACCCGGAGCCTTGATTACGTAGCATTTGGGGTTGTTCCTTCAAAAGCTGATAGTATGGCTTTGAAGAATTCTCTGACACAGGTTGCAAAAGATCTGGCTAAAGCAACCAACGACTCTTCCTTTGCCCGCATGAATTCAGACGTACCACATCCTACCTATTGGAGCGTACGTGATATGGATGATCAGTTGAAAGAAGCCGTGAAAACGTTTTTCCCTGGTCAGATTGCAGGCCCTTACCGAACCGATAATACGTACACCATCTACAAATATTCAGGTACGAAAAAAGATTCACTGTATACAGTTAAAGCTAGCCACATCCTGATTCGTCCTACTAACCAGTCGGACACTGCAAAGGTAGCTGCTCGTAAGAAAGCAGAAGATATCCTGAAACAACTGAAAGGCGGTGCTGATTTCGTTGCTATGGCCGCTCAATATGGTACCGACGGAACGGCTCAACGCGGTGGTGATTTAGGGTATTTCCAGAACAATGGTTCAATGGTAAAACCGTTTGAAACAGCGATTTTTGGATTCAGTGGAACGGGCCTTCTCCCTAACGTGGTCGAAACAGATTTCGGTTACCATATCATAAAAGTTACCGAAGCAAAAGATAACACCCTTTACCGGGTTATTGCCGTATCTAAACAACTCGGCCCCAGCCAGGCAACCCGAGATGAAATGTACCGGAAGGCCGACGCCTTCGCAGCGGCAAATAAAACACTCGCCCAAATGGAAGAAGCCGTTAAGAAAGACAAATCACTGGTATTGTTAAAAGCAAACCGGATTCCTGAGGGTTCAACAAATTTGAACATGATGCAAAATGCTCAGTCGGTTATTCGTTGGGCTTTTGATGACAAAACGGACGATGGCGACGTTTCGCCGGTATTCGAAGTAGGAGACGCCTACGTACTAGCGACTCTAACGGGTAAGACCTCAGAAGATGAAGTAAAAGTTGACGATTTCCGCGATGAACTAACGGCTAAAGTTCGCAATGATCTGAAAGCTGAAGAAATTCTGAAAAAACTCTCTGGTTTAGCTGCCAATGCGAATTTGGAACAAGTAGCTCAGAAATACGGTGCTGGTGCTCTGGTGGAAACGGTTAATGACCTAACCTTGGCCAATGGACTACTAACTTCAGCTGGTGCTGACCCGACCGCATTAGGAAAAGCATTTGGTATGAAACCTGGTCAGAAATCACAACCCTTTAAAGGAGAAGGCGGAGTATTCATCATGGAAACCATAAAGAAAACTGACGCTCCTAACATTGCAGATTACGCCCAATACAAGAAAACCGGCGAACAAAACGTATTGCAACGGGCTGGTTATTTTGTAAACGAGGCTGTTCGTGACCATGCCAAAGTGAAAGACTACCGGGCAAAATATTATTAAGAAGCAAAGCTTCTTACAATACAATCGAAAACCCGGCCATGGCCGGGTTTTCATATTATACAGGCTTTCCTGTTATTTTTGTAAAGTAAGCATTACGAAGATCCTCCTGATCTTCGACTGTATACCAAACGACTTATTAGTATGACACAAGACAAGTTGAAAGACTTGAAGGCCAGCGTAGAGGCCTTGAGGGGGTATCTTTGACTACGACGGGAAAAAGTACCAGATTGATGAACTGGAACAGAAAACGTTAGATCCTGAGTTCTGGGACGATCGGGATCGGGCCGAAAAAATTCTGCGGGAAATTCGGGGAATTAAATTCTGGACGGACGGGTTTGATCAGCTTAACCAGCATCTGGGGGATACAGAAACCATGCTGGAATTTCAGGAAATGGGCGAAGCCAGCGAAGCCGATGTGGATGCCGAAGCCGCGAAGCTTGAGGCCAAACTAGCCGAACTCGAATTCCGCAAAATGATGTCAGATGAGGGGGATAATATGGATGCCGTGCTGGAAATTAATGCCGGAGCCGGTGGAACAGAATCCCAGGACTGGGCGAACATGTTGCTGCGTATGTATACCATGTGGGCTCAGAAAAATGGCTTTAAAATCAACGTGGTTAACGTGGCAGACGGAGACGTAGCAGGAGTCAAATCGGCTACGATTGAGATTTTGGGTGAATATGCCTACGGAAATTTAAAAGCCGAAATTGGCGTACACCGTCTGGTACGGATTTCACCTTTTGATTCCAATGCTCGTCGTCATACTTCATTTGCTTCCGTTTTTTGCTACCCTCTGGTAGACGATACCATCGAAATTGAAATTAATCCAGCTGATATCGACTGGGATACTTTCCGAAGTGGTGGAGCGGGCGGACAGAATGTAAACAAAGTAGAAACGGCCGTTCGGTTACGACACAAACCTTCGGGCATCATCATCGAGTGCCAGCAGGAACGGAGCCAGTTACAAAATAAAGAAGTAGCCATGCGATTACTCAAATCGCGGTTATATCAGATGGAGCTGGAAAAACGCCTGGCAGCAAAAGCCGAACTGGATGCTACAAAACGTAAAATTGAATGGGGTAGCCAGATTCGTAGTTACGTACTTGATGACCGACGCGTGAAAGATCACCGGACAAATTATCAGACTTCCAACACGGATGCTGTACTTGACGGAGAAATAAACGACTTTATTAAGGCCTACCTTATGTCGGACCTTAGTGAAGTTTCTGAATAATGTCTTAACCGCCTTGAGTGACCAAGGCGGTTTTTATATCAGCTTTTTTGAAACTCGCCTACCACATTTTTGGGGCCGGGCCCCTCTCTCTACTGGCTTTTCACGGAGTTGGTCAAACGGGCTATGCCTATGAGTCCTGGGGAACAGAGTTAGGTCATATCTTCACGATTTATGCCTTTGATTTACCTTTTCATGGAGATAACCCTTCCATACATCGTCCGGTACTAACAAAAGCTGAGTGGAAATCTTTTTTAGAAGTTTTTCTACGTGAGCGAGCTATTAATCAGTTTCGTGTCGCTGGGTTTAGCATGGGCGGGCGTTTTGCACTGGCTTCTCTGGAGGCTTTTCCCGAACGGATTTTGCAGGCATACCTATTAGCTCCCGATGGGCTTGTTGAAAACAGGTATTATCGCTTTGCGGTAGGCTCTTCTATTACGCGTCAGTTATTAAAGTTCTTTGTTAAGCATCCTTCCTTAGTAGAAACACTAGCGAATATCTTAAAAAAAGCAGGATTCATACACCCCAGCACCGTACGATTTGTTAACTGGATGCTTAATTCCCCAGAAAAACAGCTGCAAGTCTATGAATCCTGGATTACATTTCGGAAACTGCGGTTTTCGCCTCAGAAACTAGCGGATATTCTTAACCAGCACCATATCCCGGTTGAGTGTTTAATGGGAGAATTTGATCGGCTTATGCCTCCCGGCCAAGCTCTGATTCTAACCTCAAAAACCCCTCATGCCTTCCGCACTATTCTTCCCTGTGGGCATCATCGGTTAATTGAGCAGGCCGCCAAACACAAAAAAGTCTCTAACGATTGGTTAGAGACCTGATTCTTTCTTTATCCGATATCATTAATCGCGTATTTAGGAAACGAGATCTGATTTTATCTGATGAACTACTTTCAGGATAGTATTTTGAATTCCTTCAATAGCACCCATTATCAAACAAAGAGGTAACAGAATTGGTGCAAATACGACCCACTGTAGCATTCGATAATAATTGAACTTTTTCATTAGGCAATGGCGTGGTTTAGATGAATGCCAAAACGTATATATTCTTTACTCTATCACTGGATACCTTTTACTACACGTAATTTGTATTCAGCTTTTCTATACCGTTGAAGGAACAACTAAATTGCAATAATTGTACAAAAAAATAACAAATAATTCATTTAAACAAGCTCCTTGAAAAGGATTTAATTATTTTTTTTCTAAAAAAAACACAATACGTATGTTTTTATATAAAACGAAAGAATTAATCAATTCATGTAATCGCTCCAGCCTTTTTCTTATTGATTGATCGATCAGAAAAAAGGAAAGACCTTGTGTGTGGTTACTTAGAAAAGCTCACCTGCCCTGTATTTGGGTACAATTCCAAGATGACGATAGGCTTTCTCCGTGGCTTCACGCCCCCGGGCCGTTCGTTTTAAATATCCCTCCTGAATCAGAAAAGGTTCATATACTTCTTCAATCGTTTCGGCCTCCTCTCCTACAGCCGTCGCAATCGTGGTCAAGCCAACCGGGCCTCCCTTGAATTTATCAATAATGGTGGTTAAAATCCGGTTATCCATCTCATCGAGTCCATTCTGATCAACTTCTAAGGCAGATAAGGCCATTTCTGCAATTTCAACATTGATGTTTCCCCCTCCTTTTACCTGAGCGAAATCACGTGTACGCCGCAGCAGATTATTGGCAATGCGTGGTGTGCCCCGGCTGCGGCGAGCAATTTCATAGGCAGCATCTTCAACAATCGGGGTTCCCAGAATAGCACAGGAACGTTTGATAATGGAAGCTAGCAAATCAGCATCATAATATTCCAACCGGGCATTAATGCCAAACCGAGCTCTCAGAGGCGACGTTAACAGGCCCGCCCGTGTGGTTGCTCCAATCAGAGTAAAGGGATTTAAGCCAATCTGAACGCTACGGGCATTAGGGCCAGAATCCAGTAAAATATCAATTTTGTAATCCTCCATAGCTGAGTAAAGATACTCTTCTACGACCGGATTTAATCGGTGAATTTCATCAATAAACAGAACATCGTGCGGCTGCAAATTTGTAAGCAAGCCCGCCAAATCACTGGGTTTATCCAGTACAGGCCCCGAGGTAATTTTAATACCCGAGCCTAATTCATTCGCAATAATGTTCGACAGCGTTGTTTTGCCCAAACCCGGAGGGCCATGTAAAAGCACGTGATCAAGAGCCTCTGCCCGCATTTTAGCAGCCGACACGAAGATTTTCAGATTTTCTAAAATCTTGTCCTGACCTGTAAAATCCCGAAAGCTCAGAGGGCGTAAGGCCCGCTCTAATTCACGGTCGGCTTTGGAGAGCACTTCTTTGTCGCCTTTCAAATAATCTTCCCGCATGCTGCTCAAGTAATTCGTCTTTGTTAGAGGATTGCTTCTTTGAAAGATCGAATGGATAAAGGTAATAAGAATACACATCGGCCTTGCCGATCGTCTACCAAAAGTACACGTTATCAAGGCATGGAACAAGGTTTCTTTTCTCGATCAAAGCGAGCAAAGAAAGAACCCCTCCTGGCACAAAACTCCTAGTTAGCTATATTCTTGCTCTTCCGACCTAAATAAGGCAACCAGGTTTCATCAATGGTACCCGAAAAGTCTCGTAAAAACATAATGAACGTTGGTTTGAAAGGCCGCTGGTGCAAAGGCATACCCGCTTCTTCGGGTGTAAAGTCACCTTTACGTGAATTACACCGTTTACATGCGGTAGTGAGGTTATCCCAGCTGGATTTACCTCCTCGCGACTTGGGTATGACGTGATCCAGGGTTAGTTCATCGGTTCTTCCGCAGTATTGACAACGATTGGCGTCCCGGCGGAAAATATTTTGCCGGGTCAGCATAACGCCCCGGTAAGGCAGGTAAACATACTTGTGCAGTCGAATAACCGTAGGCATGGGGAAAGATTGAGTAATACTACGGAGACTTTCGTTTTGAGACTCTGCTAATAAATCAGCCTTTTTGAGATACACCAATAAAAATGCTTTGGCGACCGAGCAAATCGTCAAGGCTGAGTAATCTTGATTCAGCACTAATACTTTTCTGCCCATGAGTTGCAGGAGTTTTGACGCTTAGCAAGTTAGCGTTTTTACCGAAATAATTGACGGAAATGACCATAAAAATCAATATTGGGTAAGTAATGGCCTTTTAGTATCAGTATTTTTCTCTGAATCAATTCCTTTATGACATCGTTCGTTACGTCTGGAAAAATATTTTTATTAAGAATTAGTCTAAATAATTTCTTTCAACGACTGATTTTATTCATTTTTTGTACGAGTTTAGAGGCGGAATTTTGCATAATGATTTATTATTTTCCATGAAAAACTACGTTTCTGCTGCGGAAGCGGTTCGCCATATTGAAAGTCACGAGCGTGTATTTATTCACGCTGCAGCAGCCACCCCGATGCCCTTAATTGATGCTCTAGCTCAGCGAGCTAACGAGCTTTCTGATGTGCATACCATTCACATGCATCTGGAAGGGAAAACCTTTCCGCTGGTTGAACCAGAAGTTCGTCGGGCGTTTCATCCCAATGCCATTTTTATTGGTTCTAGCATTCGCAAAGCTATTTCGGAAGGATATGCTCAATATTTACCCATTTTTCTGAGTGAAGTTCCCAGCCTATTTCGCAAACGCATCTGGCCGCTGGACGTCGCCCTTATTCAGGTTTCCCCACCCGATCAGCACGGTTATTGCTCGCTAGGCACTTCCGTTGATGTCGCTCGGGCCGCCGTTGAATCAGCTAACAAAGTAATTGCCCTGGTAAATCCACAAATGCCCCGCTCACACGGTGACGGCATCGTACACGTAAGTCAGTTTACTGCCATGGTGTACGAAGACCGGCCCTTATATGAACATGAACTTACTCCGCCAACTGAAATTGAATCGGCCATTGGCCGAAATGTGGCGACTTTGGTGGAAGATGGAGCCTGTATTCAAATGGGTATTGGCGGGATTCCGAATGCAGTATTTAACCAATCACCGGGATCTTGGCGTTCACACAGAAATGTTTTCGGATGGTTTATTACCATTAGTAGAAAAAGGAATTATTACAGGAAAGCATAAAGCGGTGCACCCGGGGAAAATCGTTTCCAGTTTTTCAGTAGGAAGCCGGAAGCTTTACGATTTCATTGACGATAATCCTGGCGTAGCCATGCTGGATATTGGCTTTGTGAATGATACAGCGGTAATTCGTCGAAACTCAAAAGTAACTGCCATTAACAGTGCCATTGAAGTTGATTTGACGGGGCAGGTCTGTGCCGATTCCATTGGTACCCGAATGTACTCCGGCGTGGGAGGGCAAATGGACTTTATCCGCGGAGCTACGCTTTCTGAAGGAGGTAAAGCAATTATTGCCATCCCTTCAGTAACTACTCGGGGAGAGTCGAAAATTGTACCGATTTTAAAACAGGGAGCAGGCGTCGTCACGACCCGGGCTCATATCCGTTACGTGGTAACGGAATATGGCGTTGCCGATTTATATGGCAAAAATTTAGCCGAACGAGCCACCGCTCTCATTCATATTGCTCATCCCGATCATCGGGAAACACTGGAAGAACAGGCACAGGCCCGCTTTCGGTCAATGGTTTTTTAGCCGATGGCAGCCTTTAAATTGCTGCCATCGGTTTTATAGTGCCGTAGATGTCACGTTCCTGTAAAGGCCGTGTATATTGATGAGCCATTTTAGAAATAATGGCTCATATCTTGTAATAAATCCTGGTTAGCAAGGCTTGCTCCTGCTGCTTATACTCGTTTATTTTACTCCTGAGAAACAGAGAGGTATCCGTGTCGTTACGATAGATTTCACAGGAAAGATCTTACTCTCTACAAAAACGGACATTACATTTGGGGGATTAAATCAAAAAGTTTATAGTTTTTAACTAAATTTTGCAATTTTTGTAAAATGTCTATTAATACACTACTCTATGAAGCCTGCTTTTGAGCATATCGACACGTTGCCTGATAGCTCTTTCACCCTACGTGAATTCATCGTTCCTACCTTCGATGCCTCTTATCACTTTCATCCGGAAATTGAGTTAACGCTCATTCTGGAAAGCGAAGGCAAACGATTTGTCGGAACGAATGTCTCGGATTTCACAACAGGTGATCTGGTATTGATTGGTCCGAACTTACCGCATTACTGGAAGAATAATTCAGATACCAAACAGGCTCATTCCATTGTCATTCAGTTTAAGGAAGATTTTCTGGGGAAAGACTTCTTTCGCAATCCAGAATTATTACCCATTGCCCAGCTACTAGAAAAGGCAAAGTCTGGTCTGCACTTTTATGGAAAAACTGCCGAGCAGGCAGCCCGAGAAATCCAGTATCTACTGAAAGTCAGCCACTTTCACCGGTTATTAGGAGTGCTTGACTTACTGAATACCCTGGCAGAAGCAAAAGAAGTAACCGTACTCGACACCAGTCATTTCTTTGCTAACCTGCCTAGTACCGACTATGAACGTCTTAATAAAATCTATGCGTATCTGACAGAACACTTCCGGGAAGAAATCCGGCTCGATACGGTTTCATCGCTTATTAACATGACTCCTCAGTCATTCTGCCGGTATTTTAAAAAAGTAAGCAAGAAAACCTTTATTGATACGGTTAACGAATATCGTATCCGGTATGCCAGTCAATTATTACGATCAGATAGTGATTTAACCGTTTCAGAAATCTGTTTTCAGAGTGGTTTCGGGAATATCTCACACTTTAACCGGCAATTCCGACAGGTAACGGGTCGGGCTCCCCTACAATATCGACACGAATTTCAAAAAGCATAAGTTAGCCGACTATCAACGAAACGGATACAAAACCAAATTCTTACCCGTATTGATTCGCTTTGTTAAGCTGCTCTGGGTAAGCGAATAGACTTCCATATCCTAAGCCTTCACGTTAGCGGTTACACTACCCGGAATCGTGCCGTAGGCCGTCAGTAATAAAATCTCCAGACAGGGATATTTTTGCTTGATTGTTGGGATAATATCAATGCCGTTTTCATCAGGCAGGCGGACGTCTAGTAGTACTACTCCGAGGTCGGTATGTTCATTGAGGTACTGTAAACCTGAGTGAATGGTTTCTGCTTCCAACACTTCGTAGCCCTCTAGTCGCAACAATCGAGCTAGCAGATTTCGTAGCCGGGTTTCATCATCAATAATGAGAAGTTTTATACCTGGAACGATACTAAGGATGAGCTAATAGTGGAGTAGACTCAATAGCATCATACACAATATCCATGAACTTCCGGCGGACTTTCATGGTCGTAATTAAATTATTACTGGCATCGGGATGTACCCGATTTGATAAAAAAACCAGCACTAACTCTTGGTCAGGATCGGCCCAAACCAGGGTTCCCGTAAAGCCCGCATGGCCAAAACTGTTTTTGGATGTTTTAGGTGAAATGTAGGCGTTTCCATCAGCATCAGGAAGACGATCCCAACCCAAACCCCGATGGCTACGAAGCGTATAATTTCGAGCATAGATCGGTACCGTTGTGGGTAAGAAATAACGTCTACCACCATAATAACCTCGCTGTAAATTCATTTGCATTAAGATGGCCAGATCGTTAGCTGTACTAAATAGCCCGGCATGGCCAGAAACCCCTCCCTGAATCGCAGCATTCTGATCATGTACAGTGCCACGAATCATGGTCTCTCGAAAAACCCGATCATCTTCCGTTGGAGCGGCCTGCCAGTCCTTAAAGCCATGCAACAATGGACTAAAGGTGGTATGAGCCATTCCTAGTGGCTGGTAGAAAAACTGATTTACAAATTCGTCCAAAGGCTGCCCCGATACCCGTTCAACCAGACGTCGAAGCATCATTAGCCCTAAATCGGAATACACGAATTTATAGTGCCCATTCCGGTCTTTCTGACTAATGGCGGGGCTTTTCACTACCCATTTCCAGACGGAATCAGCCGATGCAGGCCGTGTCCAGAGGCCTTGAGCAACCGGGAGTGTATAATCAAGCGTATCGGTTCTCAAGTAAAAATCTGTTGAAAACACGCCTTGTGGTTTCGTTCGCTCCCAAAAAGCCTGGTAGGCCGTCAGCCCTGCCTGATGCATTAACAGGTCCCGAATAAGAATATTTTCTTTATTCGTTCCCTTTAAATCCGGCAGGTAATACGATGCCTTCTGATTCAGATCAATAAGCCCCTGCTCATTTAAAGCCATGACGGCCTGCAGGGTTGAGGTCACTTTCGTAACCGAAGCCAGATCGTATAGAGTAGTGTCGCGTACGGGCTCATACATGGGGGTATAAGTCACTTTGCCATAATTCTTTTGCCAGATTACCCGACCCTTGCGGGCGACAAGAACCTGCCCCCCCGGGAAAACGCCGGAAGAAATTGATGAATTCATCAGCTCATCCAACTCTTTTAGTTTTAGAGAATTCATGCCTACGTCTTCCGGTGAACCGTAGCTTAACCGGCCAATTGCCTCGGTAGTAAGACCATGCCCGGCTGGGAATAAGCCTTCAACCGAAACGGGAAGTTTTCCTAAGGCGGGCAAGGCTCCAAACAATACTTCGGCTACTGCCTGCTGAGCGTAAGGATCACCTTCATAGCCACATACCAGCGTACCGGCTTCAGAGAAAAGTTTCAAACTATAAGGATTTCCAAACACACAAACTACTACCCGATTGCCCCGGCTCTGAAGGGTTTGGATAAACTGACGCGTCGTAGCAGAAATGCCATAATTCCCCACAACCCGCTTTTTTACTTCGTGAATACTGACAATAACCACTTGTGAAGAATCCAGATGAGCCAGGGTTTCCGCATAAAAAGTATCGTCTGCTTTATCATCACTGGCAAAGCATTGTATGGGGGCATACTTGCGTAAGGCAAGCTGAAAGGGGTTATTCGCTGTTTCACCAATGGCTACAGAGCTGATTTTTAAAGTATCCAGCTGCAAAAACGGAATTAAATGCCGCTCATTCCGAACTAAGGTAACTGCATGTTCATATAGTTTCCGGCGAAGAGCTTCTGACGGAGGCGTTTGTAAATCCTTTAACATTGCATTCATCTGCACGTTCTGATAAGGCACCAGTCCTGCCCGATGTTTTGCTAATAGAATTTTAGTTACCCGGGCATCTACCTCTTGCATGGATAACCGACCGCTTTCAATAGCCTGCTTGATTTTCTGAATGGAAGCCGCTACACTTTCAGGTTGTAACAACAGGTCATTGCCCGCTAATAAGGCTTGTAAATTGGCCTCTGCAGCCTGGGTCCCCTTGGTAACCGCCCGCATATTCATGGCGTCGGTCACAACGAGTCCTTTAAATTGCAGGCGGTTTTTTAGTAAATCTGTTACTACGGAAGCTGACAGCGTAGAAGCAATTGGCCTTGAATCATATGCGGGCACAAACAAATGAGCTACCAGGACACTAGGAATACTATCAGCAATTAATGCCCGAAACGGAGGTAGTTCCAGTTCGTTCAAACGGCTGGTATCATGCCAGACCTTCGGCAGGGTTTGATGGGAATCACTCTGAGTATCACCGTGTCCCGGAAAATGTTTTGCACACGCCAGTACATTTGCATCGCGTAATCCGCGGGAATACGCCAGCCCTTTTGCAGTAACATTTGCCGGATTTTCGCCAAATGACCGATACCCAATGATCGGATTTAATGGATTAGAGTTTACATCAACTACCGGAGCAAAATTCATCTCTACGCCTATTCGCCGGCACTGACGCCCAATCTCCTTACCCATCTGATAGATTAGATCATTATCCTGAATAGCTCCTAAGGTCATCTGGTAAGGAAAAGACGTTCCATTATCCAGCCGCATTCCTAAGCCATTTTCTGCATCCAGAGAAATAAGCAAAGGAATTCGCGATAAGGCCTGATAACGATTCGTTAGCTCTGCCTGCGAAACAGGATTTCCCTGAAAGAAAAGTAAGCCGCCAATATGGTAATCCCGAATGAAGCGGTCAATAGTAGCGTAATAAGACTCGTAACGATTAGAGTAGGTTCCCAAAACAAAAAACTGTCCAATTTTTTCGTCCAGCGTCATATTGCTTAGCGTACTATCAGCCCACCGCTGAGCCATCGCCAAGGAATGTTCTTCCGGGGGAGAAACAGGTTTGATATCAGCGTGAACCGCCAGAGTACTTCTGCCAATTAGAATGGCTAAGCCCCCCAAAACCAGGATTACTTTTTTCAGCATTCTTTCTATTCAATCCACAAAGTAATCCATACTTTCTATTTCAATTATTTGTATCACGTACTTCTACAAACAATGGGAACAAACAGGACTACTCTGTATCAACTAAAAGGCTAACATTAATTCAGAATACGAAATTAGTTCAAAACCCTCAGTTATATATCTAGATAATTTCAAAAATTAGGCTCGCTTATCTGGCGGATTTGGACGAAATTCGCGTTAATAATTCTATTGAGTCTTACTGAGAGACTCCGCTGGATGAGGAATTCCATACGTAGACGTAGGCTCGATTTATAGTTTCATGCAAGATATTATCCAACTCCTTCCCGATTCTATTGCCAATCAGATTGCTGCTGGTGAAGTTGTTCAGCGGCCAGCCTCGGTTGTCAAAGAGTTGCTGGAAAATTCCATAGATGCCCAAGCCAGTCAGATTCAGTTAGTAGTTAAAGACGCCGGAAGAACGCTCATTCAGGTAATTGATAACGGCATTGGCATGTCCGAAACAGATGCCCGGATGTGTTTTGAACGTCATGCCACTTCTAAAATCCGAACGGCTGAAGATCTTTTTAAAATCAGAACGATGGGTTTCCGTGGCGAAGCTATGGCTTCTATTGCTGCAGTAGCTCAAGTAGAATTACGCACTCGCCGTAGTAGTGATGAACTAGGTACGCACCTACGAATTGAGGCTTCGGAAGTAAAACAGGCAGAGCCTTGCCAGACTCTCGTAGGTACGAACATCTGCGTAAAAAATCTTTTTTTCAATGTCCCGGCACGGCGTAATTTTTTAAAGTCGAACCCCGTAGAAATGCGTCATATTCTCGACGAATTTCAGCGGGTAGCTCTTTCCTATCCCGAAATCAGTTTTTCACTACACCACGGCGAAACGGAAGTATATAACCTACCTGGTGGCAAACTTTCCCGGCGAATTGTTGATTTATTCGGCAAAAATTACCGCGAACAGCTCGCTGAAACTTCTGAAGAAACGCCTTTTGTGAAAGTAAGTGGCTATATCGGGAAACCCGAGTTTGCCAAAAAAGTACGCGGTGAACAATTTTTCTTTGTCAATCAGCGGTTCATTCGTCATGCCTATTTACACCACGCTGTATTAAGCGGCTTCGAAGGACTGATTCCCGAAAGTAACCATCCTTTTTACGTTCTGAATATTGAGATTGATCCTGCTCATATTGATATCAACGTTCATCCAACAAAAACGGAAATCAAGTTTGATGATGAGCGTTCGGTGTATGCTATTATTCGAGCGGCCGTAAAACGGGCCACGGGGGTATATGGTCTGGCTCCGGCGATTGATTTTGAAATGGATGTGAATTTACTTACGCCAACTAAATCACTCAGCTTTCAGCAGAAAGATTATACCAGTCATTTTGAAGCAACGGTTACGGAAAATCGTAAAGCCACCGACGAAGAGCAGCCACCCCGGGAGCCAGCTCATCTCAAGGCCTTACCTAAACGAGATCGGAGTAACTGGGAGCAGCTTTTTGAAGGCTTAGAAAGCCCCCCCAAGACAGAACGTCATAGTATTTTTGATATTCCGGTGGATATTATTCCGACTGAAAAGCCCTTTACACCCCCACCAGTAGCAGAAGTGCCCTCCAGTTTAACTTTCCAGAGTAAAGCAAACCGGCTTCCAACTGCCGAGCCAGTTGAAAAAGAAACAAAGAAAGCGACCTTACTCGATTATGATCGAATGCTTTTTCAAGTTCATAATCGTTATGTACTGTCACAGGTAAAATCCGGGCTGTTATTAGTAGATCAAAAGGCGGCTTACGAGCGGATTCTCTATGACAAATACCGTAGCTCACTGGAAAAACGAAATGCCGCTTCGCAGCAGTTATTATTCCCCAAAACAGTAACCCTTAACCCGGCTGATTTTCTATTGGTTCTGGAACTGGAAAATGAAATTCGGGCCTTAGGTTTTGACTTTAGCGAGATTGGAAAAGATGCCTTTATGTTATATGGTATTCCAGCGGACGTAATCGATGAAAATGAAGAAGATCTTTTTGAAGGTTTACTAGCTCAGTATCGCCTACACGCCAGTGACCTCCGTCTTGATCGCCCCGAAGCCCTAGCCCGCTCTTTTGCTAAACGCTCGGCAGCCCGTTATCTTACTCGTTTATCTTCGGAAGAAATGAGTGCCTTGGTGGATCAATTGTTTGCTTCTTCAAATCCGGCTTATACCCCCGGTGGCGAAACTACCTTTACGATTTTAAGCTTAGATAAACTCGCCACTTTGTTGAAATGACATTAGGTTTCATACCTTGCCAAAAGTCAGCAATTGCTTTGTTGGCTTTGGGGTATATCTGCTTTACTTTATCCTCAGAAAGGAATTATTATTGCAACGACGTTGCAAATTGATTTACTTTGGCACGGCATTTCTGTTCTACTTCGCCAGAAGAAACATCGTTTAAAATTCATTTAGCACATGAAAAACTTAAATTTTTGGTCTTTTTTACCTTTCATTGGAATAGTCATTCTTACCGCTTGTGATTCAAAGGGTGATCCAGAACCCGATGAAAATGAACTTATCACTACAGTACAATTAACCGTTACCGATCCGGGCAATGTCTCTAAAACGGTTAGCTGGAAGGATTCAACGGGTAGCGGAAAAGCTGTGATTGATACGCTAATTCTGAGTAAAAATGTATCCTATACCTATTCTGTTAAATTCCTGGATCAGTCCCAATCACCGGAGGAAGATATTACAACCGAAATAAAGGAACGTTCGGATGAGCATTTACTGGTTTTTACGCCTTCACCAACAGCTTTACTCGCGGTAACCATTACGGATAAAGATAAAAATGGCCTTCCGATTGGTTTAGTTGGTTCCATGCAAACGCAAACGACAGCCGGAACTGGTAAATTAAAGATTCAGCTCCGTCATCAGCCTGGGGTGAAAGATGGCTCAGCCGTTCCTGGTTCCGATGATGCCAACGTAGACTTTCCGGTAGTCATCCAATAGGGTTTATGCTGATTTTTATACCTGAGCGGCTCCCAAAGAAGCCGCTCAGTTTGTTTCTGAACAAATCGGCTAGTTATAAGGTTAGCCCATCAATAGCACGTACCTTTGTGCTGGTTGAATAGCTTATTAAATTTCTAGCATTGTGGTCGTACCTTATAAGCAAGAAGATAGCAGTAAAAAGGAGCAAGTCGCGAAAATGTTTGATAACATTTCGCACCGGTATGATTTCCTGAATCATTTTATGAGTTTAGGAATTGACATTTTATGGAGAAAAAAAGCCATTAACCTGTTAAAGCCTGAAAAACCTCAAACCATTCTGGATATTGCTACTGGAACGGGCGATTTTGCCCTGGAAGCTCTCAAACTAAATCCTAAAAAAATCGTAGGTGTAGATATTTCAGAAGGTATGCTGAGCCACGGTCGGGAGAAAATGAAGCGACTTGGTGTAGAAAATATCATTGATTTACAAAAAGGTGATTCAGAAAAGCTTTCCTTCGCAGACAATTCATTCGATGCTGTAATCGTTTCTTTCGGTGTCCGAAACTTTGAAGACCTGGAAAAAGGCTTGAGCGATATGAATCGAGTACTTCGGCCAGGGGGTACCTGTGTGGTACTGGAATTTTCAAAACCAAAGGGCTTTCTGTTTAAACAACTCTATAATTTTTACTTTAAATACATCACACCCACTATTGGTAAATGGGTTTCAAAAGACCGGGTAGCCTACAGTTATTTGCCTGAATCTGTACAGGCATTTCCAGACGGCCAGGATTTTCTGAACATTTACGAGCGGGTAGGATTCCGACAGACCAAATGCATACCTTTAACGTTTGGCATCAGTTCCATTTACATTGGCAAGAAATGAAAGCCATTCGTTCTGGCTTTACCGTTTTCTCTATATCTGGAGTAAAGTTTAAGCTTGCGAGCTTTCTGACTTTTTTCCTGTTTTGTCAGATGCTTTCGGCTCAGAATACGGTATATCAGCGTAAACATCTTGAGTTTTACGATGATAAAACCGTTCATTACGGGTTCTTCTTTGGTTTGCCAAATACTCGCTTTAACATTAAGCATAGTAGTGATATTGCTAGTGGATCTGATTCCATCTCGCACGCAACTTCTCCGACTACGCAAGGGTTTCAGATGGGCTTTATGATGAATGTTTATCTGAGCCCGCGTTTTGATTTTCGTTTTTCACCGCTAACGGTTTCCATTTATACCCGGCGAGTAGATTATGCGTTTCAGAACGGCGGTACACAGCGGCAATCGCGGGAATCGACCTGGGTTGAATTTCCGTTTATGCTTAAGTATAAGTCCATACGACGCGGCAATACCCGTATGTATGCAGTTGGTGGCTTTAAGGCAGGCTTTGAAGCAAATTTACGGAAAGGATCAACCAGAGACGTAGATCGTTTAAACACAAAAGCGGCCGATTTTAGTGTGGAATATGGGGTGGGCCTTGAGCGATTTTTTGAGTTCTTCAAATTTACGCCCGAATTACGCTTCTCACACGGTATTGTCAATATGATTGGTAACAATAACACGTCTTATACCCGAAGCATTAAAAAACTCACATCCCACACTGTTACCCTTTATCTAATGTTTGAATAAGCGACTTCATATAGATCATAAAAGGAAAAGACCGGCCTGGTACCAGGCCGGTGTTTTCCTTTTATGATGCCTTAATCATTAAGCTTATAATGATTCAC
>JASGGE010000083.1:0-17354 GCA_047605205.1 Siphonobacter sp. | reverse complement strand
GAGCTTCATGTACAGCAATTGCCTCTTCCTGAGTAGGAATGTACTGTTCCTGTACGGCTCCTGAACATTTATTATCCCATTTGGCAGCACATGACCAGCACTGACCAATAGAACCGGCTCCTGCTATTTTTCGTTTTGCAAAACCTTCTTCAAGCATAGCTCCAATCATATCGGCATGAAAGAGCATATCGTTATGCAAAATAAACAGGTATTTTCCTGTTGCTTTTTCTAAAGCATACTGATAGGGCAAACTCCAGCGAAGTGAAGAATTTGTTTTAACCTGCTGATAATCCAGTGGGCCTAACTGATAAAACTGGCTGGGATAATAAAGTTCAATTTTCTCATTTTTGAGCCCTTCCAAAATTGTAAAAATTCCGTTACTATCCCCATGTGGCTGTTTACATTCAACACTAATGTGGATAGTATCAATGTGCTGGCGACTATATTTTAGTAAACTTAAAAGAGAAACCAGTGTCTGATAAGGCTTACCAAAATAGACAATTGATACATCGACCAATGTCATAAATTATATAAGATTTAAGGCAGTAATAATGACGAATCTCCGTAACTCAGAAATCGGTACTCTCTGGCAACAGCTTCGGCGTAAATCTGCTTCCAGTCCTCTCCCACTAATGCAGCAACAAGTAACATTAATGTAGAACCTGGCTGGTGAAAATTAGTAATAATACCTTTGCACATTCTGAAGGTATAGCCAGGATAAATCATAATGGACGTCTCACCAACGATTTCCGTTAGGTTTTCTTTACGCATTTGTCCCAAAACAACGTGCAGGGCTTCTGTCACTGCTAACCCAGATGGATTCGTTTGATGAACAAACTGCGGAATGATAAACCCATTGGCAAGGGAGGATATGGTTCCGGCATTAATCAGTATTCCAAGCCAGTATAACGACTCCAGCGAACGCATCGAAGTAGTTCCGACTGGAATAATTCGTTTTACACCAGCGATCAGATGTTCCAGATTCGCTTGTGTAAAAACCACCTGCTCCCCGTGCATTTTGTGTTCCAGAGCATTCTCTGTTTTTACGGGCTGAAATGTCCCCGCTCCGACGTGGAGTGTCAGGAACTCATGCTTTATTCCTTTTGCTTCCAAATCGTGAAATACACGTTCGGTAAAATGTAAACCCGCCGTTGGGGCGGCAACAGCCCCTTTTTTCTCCGAGTAAACAGTCTGATAGGTTTGGTGATCCTGTTCTTCGGCTTCCCGTTTCAGATAAGGCGGCAAAGGAACCTTGCCAATCAACTGTACGACTTCTACAAACGGAATTATCTTATTCCACTTTAACCTTACATAAGCTTGCTCTGCATCGATTAACTCTGCCTGCAAAGTTAGCCCTCCAGTCTCCTGTAGCAATACTTCACCCGTTTTCCAGCGTTTCCGATTACCAATCATACACGCCCATACACAACTATCGGTTACTTCCATAGCCAGGTTAATTACAGGCGTAGGGTCTATGGGGTGAAGCAGAAAGAGTTCAATTAAAGCTCCGGTTGTTTTTCGAAAGAAAAGCCGAGCCGGAATAACTTTTGTATTGTTAAAAACCAGTAAACTATCTTCAGGTAAATAAGATATAATGTCGGTAAAATGAGCGTGTTGAATCTGCCCATGCTGATAAACCAGCAAACGAGATCGATCCCGATCTATTAACGGAAAACGGGCAATCAGATTATCCGGCAGATTATATTCAAATTCTGAAATGGGAATATTCGTCATCTACTCATCCTTTACGGGGCCACTCAGCAATAATCGTAAGGGCATGTATATGATCCAGATAAATACCAGCAAGGCAGCCGCTCCGAAAACCCAACGAAAATAAGGTATTGCTTTTGACGTTTCAGGAGCATTCAGAATGGCCAATACATAAATCGAAAGGCCTAACATGAAGTTTACCACAATTGCTCCAAAATTCATCCATTCGGTGATTATGTCATTTAACTGTTTTCGGTAAGACATCCATTTAACCGCTCCGGGGAGTTTAATGAAACCATCGGGGAGTTTAGGAAAAAGCCGAGCAATCCACACAAACAGCACATTAGCCACCAACATCAGACCCGCCACCACGTAAAAAACAACTTCTTTATGATAGTTTTTGGTTGCTACGTCTGAGAAATCTGTGTCAACAGTAACAAAATCAGGGAGTTGTTGGTAGGCCATTAATAAAGCTACGAGAAATCCTAGGATTGACACGTATCTTCCAATGTTGGAAATAAAAAACGGAACGGTCATTTTCGTAATAGTCAATTCGCCATCCTTACAGTCGCTCGTCAGACTGAATTTGGCTTTTCAGGCCGCAAAGGTACGAATCTTGGCCATAGGGCTGAGCAATTTCCTCTTATAATCCTTAGCTTTTTAAAATTAGTTGTCAAGACAACTAATTTTTCCAATTTCTGGAAAAAGCTTTCTGGAAATCGTGTAATTTTGCATAAGAACATCCCTCGGAATGAAAATTTATACAAAAACGGGAGACAAGGGTCACACGGCTCTAATTAGTGGTAAGCGAATTTCAAAGGCTGATGACCGCATTGAAGCCTATGGAACGATTGATGAACTCAATAGTTACGTAGGTTTGGTTCGTGATCAGCCCATTAATATCAGCCGACGTGAACTCCTGAAAGAAATCCAGGATCGGCTTTTTGTCATTGGTTCACATTTAGCTGACGATGGTTCTTCGCATAAAATACTACCCGATCTGTTCGACAGTGATGTTGCCTTATTGGAAGAACAAATGGATACATTTGATACGACATTACCCGAGTTACGTCATTTCCTTTTACCCGGCGGACACGAATCTGTTTCATTTGCCCATTTAGCCCGTACAGTATGCCGCCGGGCCGAACGCCAGGTAGTAGCGTTGAGTGAACATCAGATTGTAGAAACCGTCGTTATTCGATATTTAAATCGGCTCTCTGATTTTTTGTTTGTATTATCCCGAAAGATGGCACAGGAACTGGCAGTAGAAGAAGTAAAATGGGTACCACGCGTAAAAAAAGTGTAGTGGTGCATTTTTACAGATACAACATTCAGAGGTCTAATGGATTGGATTTATTAAACCAGCATCATACAACGTTAACCTGATTAAAAGTAACCTTTTAGCTGAAGCATTTCTCTCTCTTTGTTATGATTGACACACTCTCTATCGAAATTAATCCCGTTCAGGAAAGCCGTATTGCTGAAATGGATTTAGATAACCTTATCTTCGGACACACGTTTGCCGACCACATGTTTGTAGTAGACTTCGATGGCAAAGAATGGGTAAACCCTCGTATTGAGCCATACGGCGATATGTTGTTTAAACCAGCCTTAATGCCCCTACATTATGGTCAGGCTATTTTCGAAGGCTTAAAAGCTTACAAATCAGCAGAAGGTGAAACCCTGATTTTCCGCCCGCAGGCTAATGCAGCCCGGCTGAACAAGTCGGCTCACCGCCTGTGCATGGCTGAAATTCCCGAAGAAATTTTCATGCAAGGTTTAACTGAACTGATTCGTCTGGATGAAAAATGGATTCCTCAACGTGATAATTACTCCCTGTACGTACGTCCGTTCATGTTTGCTACTGATGAGTACATCGGGGTATCACCTTCCAAAACATATCGGTTTATTATTTTCAACTGCCCGGTAGGTGCCTATTACTCTAAACCCGTTAAGGTAAAAGTAGAGACAGAATATGTTCGGGCTGCTCCTGGTGGCACCGGTTCTGCCAAATGTGCCGGCAATTATGCGGCATCATTATACCCAGCTAAACTGGCTCAGGAACAAGGCTATGATCAATTGATCTGGACGGACGGCACCGAACATAAATACGTGGAAGAAGCCGGTACCATGAACTTCATGTTTGTGATTGATGGCAAACTGGTAACTCCAGCGGTTAGTGATAGTATTCTGGATGGAATTACCCGGAAGTCAATCGTTCAGATTGCGAAAGACTGGGGTATGGAAGTGGAAGAACGTAAAGTATCAGTAGCTGAATTAATCGAAGATCTGAAAAATGGTAAGTTGCAGGAAGCCTTCGGTGCAGGAACAGCCGCGGTAGTTTCACCCATTTCTACTATTGGTTATGAAGGCACTGATTATCAACTGCCTGAAATTAAAGCTGACAGTTTTTCCAGTCGGGTAAAAGCATATTTAGACGATATTAAATACGGCCGTGTAGAAGATACACACGGCTGGATATATCACGTCTGATTTTCATTTACTGCTAAGAGTATTGAGAGCCCGCTAGTTTAATGGCGGGCTTTCATATTTTGTATGGTTCTCTTTTTTCAATTTATTCGTACGTTCAATGATTCAGTAACGTTTGATAAGAGAGACTTCAACACGCTTGCTTTATGAACAAATTATATTTTCTGCTGATCTTTTTATGTTTCAGCTTCATTAGTCAAGCTCAGCAATTCCACCTCGAACTGTTGAAAGCTTATAACCTGAGTGACTCCACAATTCTAAAAGATGACCCCTATTTTGGCGGTATTTCGGGTATTGAATACGTTCCCCAACGTAATAAGTGGTATCTGGTTACTGACGGAAAAGACTCTATCCGCCAAAGCTATTTGTACGAATTCGATGGAAATCATTTTTTTAATCTTAACAATTACCGCCGTTTTAAACTTGATAGTGTATTGAGTGCGGAATCCCTGCGGTACCGAAAAACGGACAGCAGCTTCTACTACTGCACAGAATTAGGAAAAAATGATGCTTTCGGCCAGTTTAAGGTGGCACGCCCAGATAGTTCTACGCAATCTATTGCCCGGTATGAACGCTTTAAAGACAATAAAGGCTATGAAGCCCTTGCGATTCAATCTGACTCGCTGTTATGGAGTATTAGTGAATGCCCACCACCACCTGACTCGCTTTACAGTCATATAAGGGCTTATGATTTGATCAAACAAGATACAGTGGCTCTGGCTCTTTATCCTTTAGATCAAAAAATTTGTGGGTATGATGATAATGGCGTATCCGAGGTGCTCATAACCCCCGACCAGCAGCTGTTTTTTATGGAACGATGCTGGGGCGGACCGCAACAGGAAGGTTATACCATTCGCTTTTATAAATCGGCCATTCCCACTGCTTCAAAAGGTCAGATAAGTATCATCGCCAAACAGCCCGTGCGGTTTGACTGGGGAATGTTAAAACCCGACAATATGGAGGGAATGACCTGGGGGCCTGTCGTGAATGGAGCCCAAACCCTTATTCTTATTTCAGACGATAATTTTCACAAATTCGACAAGAAAAAACCCGTCGAGTATTGGCAACACACGCTTATGGTAGTGCTTAAAGTGGTCGTCGATTAATTAATTCTCCCGTTCTACTTTTTGCCAGAAGGCCTGAATTTCGTCAATACATTCCTGCGGAGCTTCTACCATTCCCATATGCCCGACATTTTCCAGAATCAACAGATAACTATGTTGCGGCAAACGGGTTTGTTCAACCGCATCTTCGGGGCTCACTGCTTTATCTTTTTTCCCGATGATGAAAAGCACCGGATAAGTAGCTTCTTCCAATACCCGACGCCGATCGGGGCGATCAATCATGGCTTGCATTCCCGCAACCAAAGCGGCGGGTGGTAATTGTGAATAATGGATAATGTGCTCAGCAATTACGTCAGGGCGTTCTCTGCTAAAGTCTTCTGAAAACAGATTTTTAGTAAAATTCTGCATAAAGGCTTCAGGGCCATTTTTCTCAATAAATACGATATTTTTTTTACGTATTTCTTTTTTCTCTTCAGAATCAGCGTAAGCCGTAGAATGGAATAAACCTAGCCCAGCAATCAATTCAGGATATTTTTCCGCCAAAGCTAAAGTGACATAACCGCCCATAGAATGCCCTATAACAATACATTTTGTAATGCCCTGGTTTTGAAGATCCTTATGGACAGCCTCCGCATAGGCGTCAATCGTTGTCAGGTCCGAACGAGAAGCATAACTGGGCGTAATTAGGTTAGTATTAGGCCAAAATGCTGCTTTGATATTATCCCAGACTTTGCTGTCTTCGCCATATCCATGCAGTAAAACCAGTGGTAAAATCATACTTAACTTGTTTAGAATAACAATAGCTAAAAATTCATGCTCTTCAGCTCAATGGCTTTATACTTTCAAAAATAGAAATCAGGCTTACCTTAAAGCAAAAATGCCGAAAGTCTTGAAAGGCTTTCGGCATTTGAAGAGCAACTTTTTTATATCGTATCCACTAACCCGATAATGAACAGTACGGCCCCCAGGATAATCATGATCAGACTAACCACCTGCACGGCTCCATTTGGTACCAACAAAGCAAGTAATAAACCAACCAGAAGCAAGATCAAACCCACGCGAACGCTACTGTTGGTTGCCTGCGTTTTCTTTGCTTTTTGGGCTTTAGCTAATTGTTTCTGAATTTTTTTAGCTACTGACTTTGCCATTAGCTTTTCTGTCCAGCTAGCTTTATGATTAGCCTGCATAGTACCAGACTTGGCACTTTCCTGAATTTTGGCAAGCTTTTCCTGAATTTCCAGAGCCTTCTTTTCATAAGCGGTTCCTTTCGCCTGGGCCACCAACTTATCACTTACACTGGCAATCATTTCAGGCGTTGGAGGCGTAGCGGGCATTGCTGCTGGCTCAGCTATAGCCGGTGCTAATGCAGGAGTGGTAGCAATTGTGAGCTCTTCCGTGACGACCGGTTTTGCTTCTTCAATTGTTGCTGGAGCAAGGGCTTGAGTTTTTACCTGAGCCTGATGTTGATAGGCAGGAGCGGTTGATTTTTGAAAGCTGGTTGAATAACGGGAACAGGATGATAACCAAACCACCGACCCGAGAGCCGATACTAGTACGATTTTACGCATAGGGCAATATTGAGTTGAGTATACTTTCAAGCTCTCCCTAACGAAAAAGAAATGCCCCAGCTCTCGCTGAGGCATTTGGGAACTTTTTGTTGACAAAAAATCCCGAAATGGGGAAAATCAAGCACGACATGCCCTATTGTTCAACATTTCTTTTAAATCAAAATACCCCTAGGCAACCTTTTTCATCATGAAGAATGCAGATCGTTCAAATTTCTCGCGGGCATAATTCAGCGAAATCGTGAATTCCTTTACATCGGTTTCAGAAGGCAGATCAAACATCGCATCAGTCATAATAGCCTCGCAAATTGAGCGAAGACCTCGGGCTCCGAGCTTATATTCATTTGCCTGATCAACGATATACTCCAGCACATCGTCGTCAAAACGTAAGCGAATCCCTTCCATATTAAACAATTTCTGATACTGTTTGGTAAGGGCATTCTTAGGCTCAGTAAGAATATTGCGTAGGGTAGTTTTATCCAGCGGATCCAGGGAAGTAACCACAGGCAAACGTCCTAATAATTCAGGAATTAAACCGAAGGACTTCAAATCCTGTTGATTTACCATACGCAGCAATTGTTGTGATTCCAGAATCCGGTAAATGCTATCATCTTTCGAGAAACCAATCGGACGCGTATTCAGGCGTTTTGAAATATGGCGTTGAATTCCATCAAATGCTCCTCCACAAATAAAGAGGATGTTTTCTGTGTTGATAGGAACCAATTTTTGTTCCGGATGCTTCCGGCCACCCTGTGGAGGGACATTCACGACCGAGCCTTCCAGCAATTTCAAAAGGGCTTGTTGTACGCCTTCCCCCGAAACATCACGCGTGATACTGGGATTATCCGACTTACGGGCAATCTTGTCAATTTCGTCAATGTAAACGATACCCCGCTCCGCCGCTTCAACGTCATAATCAGCGGCCTGTAATAACCTACTCAGGATACTTTCTACGTCTTCTCCTACATAACCAGCTTCCGTAATAACCGTAGCATCAGCTACTGCAAAAGGTACCTGTAATATCTTGGCAATGGTTCGGGCCAGATAGGTTTTACCGGTACCAGTTTCGCCAACCATAATCACATTCGATTTTTCAATCTGAATGTCATCCTCGTTTTTGTCCTGTTGTAAACGTTTGTAATGATTATAAACAGCTACACTAAGTACTTTTTTAGCATCATCCTGACCAATCACATATTGGTCCATGAATTTTTTAATTTCCAGCGGCTTAGGAACCTTAATTGGCTGAAAAGAAGAGGATTTTTCTTCTTTTTTCTTAGATTTTATCCCTAATTCTTCCTGCACAAGTTCCCAGCCTTGCTCAATACAAAAGTTACAAATCAGGGCATCCATGCCTGACAATAACAGGTCAACATCTTTCTTTTTCCGCCCACAAAATGAGCATGAACTGGCATCCATTCGCATATTCCTTACGGACTAAATAAAGTAATTATAGTTAAAGCAATACCTATGGCTTGCTACTATTTCGAGTAACTCTTTTTCTAAAGACAAAAGTACGTAAAAAAATTCCCCTACCCTCTTTAAAGAGCAGGGGAAACCATAACAACCTAGACAGTCCTATTATTTTTCGCGATAAAGTACTTCGTCAATTAAGCCATACGTTTTGGCTTCTTCTGCCCGGAACCATTTATCGCGGTCTGAATCTTTATCGATTTGCTCCTGCGTCTGTCCGGTATGGTGGGCAAGAATACCATACAGCTCATCACGCAGTTTTACAATTTCACGAGCCGTGATTTCAATATCAACTGACTGGCCCTGGGCACCACCACTAGGCTGGTGGATCATCACCCGGGCATGCGGAAGAGCCGAGCGTTTGCCAGCAGCACCACCTGCTAATAATACCGCCCCCATAGAAGCAGCCAGACTCGTGCAAATCGTGGCTACATCAGGCCGGATGTATTGCATGGTATCGTATATTCCTAAACCAGCATATACCGAACCACCAGGAGAATTAATGTACATCATAATGTCTTTCTTGGAATCGGCTGATTCCAGAAAAAGCATCTGAGCCACTACAATATTAGCAATGCTATCATCAACGGGGGTACCGAAGAAAATGATCCGATCGGCCATCAAACGGGAAAATACGTCAACTTCCCGGAAGGGCATCGGACGTTCCTCAATAACGGCCCGGGTCATATTTTCAACATAATGACCTGCCGTGCCACCTACGTGCTGTAAGTAACGGTCTACCGTAAGGCCATTAAGTCCTTGATGATGTACGGCATATTTGCGAAATTCTTCAGCATTCAACATGTACTTAACAATTTGGTTTTCGAGTGAGTCTATTAAAATTAGATAAATTGCCTGATCACATAGGCTAAAAAAACAAACCATACCTTAAACTCCAAGCAATAGTTGTTTATTTCTGCCATTCTGTCGGGTTTGCTTACTGGCACAAAGTTGCTTATTTCACAGGCAGATTCACGCCGAAATATCCGGGAAATCCTCGGAATAAACAGAGCACTCGATGAAAGTCTACGAAAAAATCAGGCAAATCAGGCTAGAAAAAGGTTATTCTCAAGAAGTCATGGCCGAAGAATTAGGAATTTCCGCAACAGCATATGGTGACGTAGAACGTGGCAAAACCGAACTGACGGTTAGTCGCCTTGAACAGATTCTACAAATACTTCATCTGACATACGAGTCTTTTTTCGCTACTCAGGCTACCGAAACCGTTCGCCTTGAAAATGAAAATCTGCGTCTGGAAATGGCCAGACTTCAACAGGAAAATCAATATTTAAAAGAGAAATTTGATGAACGCCTCATGCTCGAACTCTATCGGATTGGAGCCGCAACTCAACGCGAACGCATTGGTTTTAAATAGAGAACTTTTCAATTATTAGTCGGAAACTTTTCGGCTATAATCCAGAACTTTGAGTGAACAAATTTCTTTCAGAAATCAGGTAAATAAAAAGGAGCGGGTTTAGCAATGCTAAACCCGCTCCTTTTTTTAATCATCCCTACTGATTATTCGATTCCGGTTTTAGACTTGAACGTCTCTACGTCGATAGGTTCAATCGTTGTTTTGACTTGTGTCAGGATAAAGTCCATTGTTTTACCCGCATACACGCGATTAAAAACATTCATGTAGTTCTGGCCTTTATTTTCTTTCAGATAATTCTGAGCTACTTTCTGAATAACATCGCTCATTCCCTGATCGTCCCCATAGACACCAAACTGCTGCCGTACCATCGCTTCCGCATACGTATTGATGTCTTCATTTTCAACTTTAACATCAGCCGCTTCAGCTACTTTATTACGGATCAATGTCCAGCGAAGATCACGAGCAAATTTGTCGTAATCTTTTTCAATATCTTCCTCAGACAACTCTTCATTCGTGGCAAGTAACCACTCTTTCAGAAATTCGTTTGGCAATTCAATCTGAACATTATCAAGCAACATTTGCTGAATATCATCACGCAACAACAACTCCGCTTCACGCTTATAGTTGTCCTGAATGATTGCCAGCAATTGTTCTTTAAATTCTTCTTCTGAAGAAGCTTTACCAGGGCCTAGTACTTTATCGAAAAACTCCTGATTCAGCTCAGCATCCTGATTGCGAGTAATGTCTTCAATCGTAAATTCAAACTCCCCGCTTAAGTCTTCACGCCCCGTAGCCAGTTTCAACCCTTTTTCGTCTGCAAATAGCTTCTGAATATCGAAGGTCAAAACGTCCTCCTTTTTCTTACCAATAAACTGATTCAGAGAGCCTTCTGTTAATTTATCCGTCGGAATGGCTGATTTTTCACTGAATTCGCCTTGCTTAAACGTACCGTATACTAAATCACCAGCAGCGGTTACTTCGTCCACGTGAACGTGCTCTCCTACGCGTTTCTTCAGGTCAGCCAGCGTATCTTCAAATTCTTTGTCACCGGCTTTGATTTCATATGAAATTACCGCCGGAAGCTTCGTAAAATCAACGTCAAAATCAGAAGCCAACCCTAATTTATAAATGAATTCAAAATCTTTCTGGTTATCCCAATCAATGTCAGCAGCCTGATCACGATCGGGTAATGGATCTCCGACAACGAGTAATTTAGCTTCGCGGATGTAGTTATTAACTGCCTTTGAAAGCTTCTCGTTAACTTCGTCAACTAGAATACTTTTACCATACAAACGCTGAATAACAGAGGCAGGAACTTTCCCAGGGCGGAAGCCTTTTAGGCTAGCCGTTTTTGTATATTCTTTGATTTTTTTTGCAACGTCAGCCTGATAGTCCTCTGGTGTTAGAGCAACTTTTAATGAGGCCTCGGTGTTGCTGCTTTTTTCGAGCGTAATATTCATAGTTCAACTATTAATCGTGATCCAAGGCTCTTTATTTACTAAAACCGGATAACCTTACGAACACTAGATACGTTTAAATTGAAAAAAACCCTCAGAATCCAGGACTCCGAGGGCTAAAGGCAAATGTTGTCATTTGGGTAGTGTGTACGGATGGGGGGACTCGAACCCCCACGCCTTGCGACACTAGATCCTAAGTCTAGCACGTCTACCAATTCCGCCACATCCGTAGAACTCTATAAAATTCAAAATCAGACCCAAGTACCCTAAGACACTGATTTGTCCCCGATATCGATTATTAAAATTCGGATCGCAAAGGTAAGCGATTATTTAGCCTCTGTCAAGAGTTTACTCAAACCTTTTATTTTTTTTTTGAAAGATTGCTAAAAACGCACATACATTTACTATATTGGAGTAGAGACAAAAGAGGCGTTTCCGCTAGACGTTTGCCGCCTCATATCTAGTAAGCATAAAACCGTTTATTTACTCTTCCCCGCAAACCAATTGAACCCCGGGTCGAAATGAGTGTAGTAGAACTTATGATTGATTTAGAGGCTGAACGCCGAGAAATTCTGAAGAGATATCGCAAATTACTGCGGACAGCCAAACCTTATCTGAAAGACAATGATGCCAAGCTGATTAAAAAAGCATTTACGCTGGCAGCGGAAGCTCATAAAGATATGAGGCGTAAAACTGGAGAGCCTTATATATACCACCCTATCGCAGTAGCCCAGATTTGCGTTGAAGAAATTGGCTTAGGTACCACTGCCATTATTTGTGCTTTAATGCATGATGTGGTAGAAGATACCTCTATTACGCTGGACGAAATTGAGGCCGTATTTGGCCCGAAAGTAGCCAAGATCATCGACGGTTTAACGAAGATTGCGGGAATTTTTGAGCAGGGCTCATCCGCTCAGGCGGAGAACTTTCGAAAACTACTTTTAACCCTTTCCGAAGATGTTCGGGTAATTTTGATTAAGCTCGCAGACCGTTTGCATAACATGCGGACGCTTAATTCCATGAGTCGGGACAAGCAGTTGAAAATTGCTTCGGAAACAACGTACATCTATGCTCCTCTGGCTCATCGTTTGGGTTTGTATGCAATCAAAACGGAACTGGAAGACTTATACCTTAAATATGCTGAGCCTAAGGTATACAAAGACATTGCCTCTAAGCTAAAGTCTACCAAAGCCCGGCGGCAGCAGTTTATTCGGGAATTTATTCGTCCTATTGAAAAAGATCTCAAAACAGAAGGCTTGAATTTTGAAGTAAAAGGACGCCCTAAATCGATTCATTCCATCTGGAATAAACTTAAAAATCAGGGCAAAACCTTCGAAGATATTTACGATCTTTTTGCTATTCGTATTATTCTGGATATCTCTGCTGACCAGGAGAAAGCCATTTGCTGGCGAGCTTATTCAATTGTAACGGACCATTACCGGCCAAATCCGGAACGTTTGCGTGACTGGATATCAAACCCCCGGGCGAATGGCTACGAATCGCTCCATACCACGGTAATGAGTCACTCAGGCCAATGGGTAGAAGTACAGATCCGGTCCAGGCGTATGGATGAAATTGCGGAGAAAGGCTACGCAGCCCACTGGAAATACAAAGGAAATCATACTAATGTAAACGAAGGTCTGGATGCCTGGCTTAACCAGGCCCGTGAAGCCCTAACCCATTCAGATCAGTCAGCTATTGAATTCGTAAATGATTTTCGGGGTCATCTTTTTCAGGATGAAGTATTTGTTTTCACACCCAAGGGAGATCTGAAAGTTTTACAGGCAGGTTCTACGGCATTAGATTTTGCCTATTCTATTCACTCACAAATTGGTTCCCGTTGTTTAGGGGCCAAAGTCAATGGGAAATTGGTTGAAATCAGTTATGTGCTTAAAAATGGGGATCAGGTAGAAATTTTAACCTCTACCAAACAATCCCCACGTGAAGACTGGCTGAAGTTTGTGATCACCACGAAGGCCAAAACCAATATCAAGGAAGCCTTAAAGGAGATCAACCGAAAGTACGTAAGCGAAGGACGGGAGTTAGTGGCTCGCAAACTTAAAGTAATGAGTGTAGAACTAACTTTCGATATTACCAACCAATTAAGAGCCTTTTTTAATGCCCGCGATCCAAATGACCTATTCTATCGCTTTGGAAAGGGATACATTCAGGGAGACGAAATAAAACGCTGGAAAGTTGCCCGGGAAGCCCACAAAAAAGCTCAGGCTGCCAAAGCTGAATTAACGGGTAATATCGAGGATAGTAAAACACTGGTAAAAGAACTCAAGCGTTTACACGGTGACCGTCCAGACTCTGACATGCTTCTCATCGGGGAAGACATGGACAAAATTGATTATACCCTGGCTACCTGCTGTAACCCTATTCCTGGTGATGAAGTTTTTGGGTTTGTGACGATTAATGAAGGCATCAAAATTCATAAAACGACCTGTAAAAATGCCCGTGAATTACTTTCTACCCACGGAAACCGGGTTATCAAAGCCAAATGGACTAGTCAGCTGGTAGCATTCCTGGCGGGTATTCGTATTAAAGGGACGGATCGGGTTGGCCTGGTGAACGATGTCACAAAAGTGATTTCGAAAGAACATAAAGTCAATATGCGATCAATTATCGTTGATACGAACGAAGGGGGAATTTTTGATGGTAAAATCAAGTTATACGTACACGATACGGAGCATCTCAATACGCTGATTTCCAAATTACTAAAGGTCAGAGGTGTTATTGAGGTAATCCGGTTTGAATACACGGACAATTAGTTAGGATTATTTCCGACGATCCGCATAGAAAGGTAAAAAGGCAGGAGCACCAGGTTTTCCTGAACGCGAATCTGTTTAATTCAGGTTATCCGCCTAAAAAGCCTTTTCTTTGCACTACATTCCGAAGCCAATGCCACTTAACGAATCGAGTTTCGCAACGGTGAGACAAATTTTCACCGCTTTTCTGGAAAATAAAGGTCTTCGCAAAACGCCCGAACGCTTTGCGATTCTGGAAGAAATTTATTCCCGGGATGACCATTTTGACGTAGAGGAACTCTACGTGTCCATGAAAAATAAAAAGTACCAGGTTTCGAGAGCCACGGTTTATAATACCCTAGATGTACTCGTAGAGTGTAATCTGGTGACGAAACATCAGTTTGGAAAAAATCAGGCACAATATGAGAAGTCATATGGCCGTCGTCAGCATGACCACCTGATTTGCACCGATTGCCACCACGTAACGGAGTTTTGCGATCCACGGGTTCAAAACATTCAGAACATGGTCGGTGAAATGATGGAGTCGAACATTATGCACCATAGCCTGATTTTCTACGGTTCCTGCACGAAAGTCAATTGCGAACACCGCAAAGCTGCCCTGCACGGAACACCTCTCAATTTGTCAAGTGAACTGAGCTCCGAACTGAGATAATACCAATCTGAGCCTTCAGGCATATTTTAAATGTAATTTATAAATGAAAGTTGACGTATTGCTGGGTTTGCAATGGGGCGATGAAGGAAAAGGAAAAATCGTGGATGTGCTGGCTCCTCAATATCAGGTAGTTGCACGTTTCCAGGGTGGCCCAAATGCCGGACATACGCTTGAATTCGATGGAAAAAAGCACGTATTGCATCAGATTCCGTCGGGCGTATTTCGCTCTGAAGTCCTGAACATCATTGGGAATGGTTTGGTGCTGGACCCTATCGTGTTCAAGAAAGAAATTGAGGGCATCCGCGAAAAATTCGGAATGGATTTAACGCAGAACCTTCTTATTTCCAAAAAGGCTTCGCTGATCCTTCCCTCCCACCGCCTGCTCGACGCTGCTTATGAGCAAGCGAAGGGCGATTTGAAAATTGGCTCTACCCTGCGTGGTATTGGCCCTACTTACACCGACAAAGTATCTCGTCAGGGTTTACGCGTTGGAGATGTGTTATCACCTAATTTCCACGAGAAATATACCCATTTGGTTGATACACATAAAATGATTCTGGGCTTTTATCAGTTTGATTATGAACTGTCAGATACCGAGTTTTTCGACTCTATTGAGTTTCTGAAACAGTTCCAACTGGTTGAAACTGAATATGTAATCAACGAAGCGATCTCTGCTGGGAAAACCATTCTGGCTGAAGGTGCTCAGGGTTCTCTGCTGGATATTGATTTTGGTTCTTATCCTTTCGTGACAAGCTCTACTACCATGACTGCTGGCGTATGTACGGGTCTGGGCGTGGCTCCGAAAAACGTTGGTGAAGTATACGGAATTTTTAAAGCCTATTGCACGCGTGTAGGCAGTGGCCCATTCCCAACCGAACTTAAGGATGAAACGGGTGAACGGATTCGTCAGGAGGGCCGTGAATTTGGTGCTACCACGGGCCGTTCTCGCCGAACGGGATGGTTAGATCTTCCTGCATTGAAATATGCGATGATGCTTAATGGCGTTACCCAGTTAATTATGATGAAGGTGGACGTACTGAATATTCTCGATGAAATTCAGGTATGTACGCATTATCAATTACCCGACGGAACGATAACCGAGCAGATTCCACATGATTTAAATGATGTTCGGGTAACTCCTGTTTACAAAAGTTTTAAAGGCTGGAAAACCGACCTTAGCAGTTATCATTGCTATGATGAACTACCTAAGGAACTAGCCGAATATATTGATTTTCTGGAAGAAAACTTAGGCTTGCCTATTTCATTTATCTCAACGGGTCCCGATCGCGAAGCGATCATACACCGGGAAGCTCAGTTAAGTGTTTAGCCCGTTTTGAATAATTAGAGTTTTCGATTAAACAAAAGAACAGTGAGAGATTCATTTCTCTCGCTGTTCTTTTGTTTATACCCGATTTATGTATTACGATCAGTACCAACTCCTGAAACAAAAAATCCCAGTAGAACCGGGATCTTTCTGCCTAACCATTAAACATTTCAACTAATAATTACCAAAGCCGGGTAGACTTTTTAGTAAAGAGACACTTCTTTCACGAAGCTACTCTTAATTTTATTAGTATTTTCTGGTTAGCAGGATAGTACCGGATGCCTCCTACAGATCCATACGCATTAAACTTGGGTAGTTTTTCAGTATAAAGACCTGAAAACTACCCAATCACACGCGTTTACAATTAGATAACTACGTTTACAATCCGCTTTGGAACAACCACCACTTTTTTCGGTGTTTTTCCCTCCAGCCACTTCTGTACGGCTTCATTAGCCAGTACTTCTGCTTCAATATCCTTTGGATTGGCATCGGCGGAAAAGGTCAGTGTTACCCGCATTTTTCCATTGATCTGAATAGGATAATCAAAGGTGCTTTCTACTAAATATACCGGATTAAACGTTGGGAAAGATTGCGTCGTTACCGTGCCAGGTTTGTTTCCTAATACCACCCAAAGTTCCTCACAAATGTGCGGGGCAAACGGAGCCAGAATCAATACAAAATCCGTCAGGATAGTCTTCTTATGGCATTTCAAGGTTGTTAGTTCATTAGCCAATACCATGAAGGCAGGCACTGAGGTATTAAATGACAGAGCGTCGATATCTTCTCCTACCTTCTTAATTGCCTTATGCAGAGCTTTCAGTTCTTCAGGGGTGGGCTGTTCATCGGTGACCAGATATTTACCCGTCTGATCCTGATAGAATAGCCGCCAGAGTTTCCGCAGGAAATTAAATGTTCCGCTGATACCATTGGTATTCCAGGGCTTGGAATCAGTCAGTGGCCCCAGGAACATTTCGTATAAGCGTAAGGTATCTGCTCCGTACTTGTCAACGATATCATCAGGGTTAACAACATTAAACTTAGACTTGGACATCTTCTCCACTTCCCACCCGCAGATATACTTGTCATTTTCAAGAATAAAGATAGCATCCTGAGGAACATCCGTTCGGGAAGACTTGAACTTCTCAATGTCCAGCACATCCTGATCAACAATATTAACGTCCACATGTAGAGGGGTTACTTCATATTGATCCTTCAAACCAGCACTTACGAATGTTACCGGACTTTGCTCTTTCACGCGATACACAAAGTTTGAACGACCCTGAATCATTCCCTGATTCACCAATTTCTTAGCGAACTCTTCTTCCGGAGCAATACCAATGTCTTTCAGGAATTTGTTCCAGAAACGGGAATACAGCAAGTGGCCCGTAGCATGTTCCGAACCACCCACATACAGATCAACATTCTGCCAGTATTGAATGGCTTCTTTCGAGGCTAATTCCTGATCATTCTTCG
>JASGGE010000082.1:0-17388 GCA_047605205.1 Siphonobacter sp. | reverse complement strand
AGATCATAAAAGGAAAAGACCGGCCTGGTACCAGGCCGGTCTTTTCCTTTTATGATGCCTTAATCATTAAGCTTATAATGATTCACTTTTCCGCTTAAGATCATCGCTATATCAGCTAATGGGATGTTATAACGTAAATAGGCAGGCGTTTCGAGTTCAGCTTCCCAGTTATGGTTTGGTTGGGCAAGTTTATTGACAAAATCCTGAATCCGAGCTGCATTAAACGAAGAGTCATCGGGCCACAACTCCTGTTCTTCTATCGTTGGCGTCGAAGACACTTCAAACTCAGTCTGTAAATGTTGAAAAGGCGTTACCTTAATCGTTTCGGTCTCTGTTAACGTACGCGTAATACCCACTGGTAGCTCTGAAGAAGAAAACGCCTGATTCTTAACAGGAGAAACAGAACGGCCTTCTGGTTTTGAAGATAGCTCTAGTGGTTCATCCAAAGGGCGTACGTATACCGAATTCTCAGGTAAATCAAAACCTGCAGCAATGATGGTAAACCGCATGGATTTCCCTAAGCTCTCATCAGGAATGGGGCTGATTTTAAGTAAACGAGCTTTACCACCAATTTTTTCTTCAATGTATTTAGTGATGGCTTTTTGTTCTACCATTCGCATCGGGCAATCTTTACTGTAAGAAATCGTAATCAGAATACGTTTTGCCCCTTTAATATCTCGATTATCCAATAATGGTGAACTTAACGCTTCTTCCACACAGGTTACGGCCCGGTCATCTCCTTCTGCACTATAAAGACCAATAACGGCTTGACCTGCTCCTTTCAGGATCGTCTTTACGTCGTTCATATCGGAATTGATCTTACCCGACTTGGTCACGATTTCAGAGATGCAACGAGCAGCATTGGCTAATACGTCATCCGCTTTTGCATAGGCCTCGTCAACCGTCATATCTGGATAAAGCTCCAGTAGTTTTTCATTGAGGATAACAACTACTGTATCACAAAATTTCTGCAGTTCGCGAATCCCTTCGCGGGCCTGTTCAATCTTATCTTCTCCCTCGTCGTCAAAAGGAGCCGTTACAATGGCTACGGTCAGAATATTTAATTCATTCGCAATTTTGGCAATTACCGGAGCAGCACCCGTACCGGTTCCTCCACCCATTCCGGCAGTAATGAAGAGCATTTCGGTGTTGTCTTCAAGAACCTTACGAATTTCTGCTTCGCTTTCTTCTGCTGCTGCACGTCCCTGAGCGGCATCCATACCCGCTCCGATGCCTTTTTGGTTTACGGTTTGATTCCCTAACTGAATTTTATATTCAATGGGGCTTTCATCCAGTGCCTGGCGATCTGTGTTACAAACAATGAAATCTACGTCTTCAATCCCATGGTTAAACATGTGACGAACTGCATTACAGCCGCCACCGCCTACTCCGAAGACTTTAATGTACGAACGGAAGTGTCGTACGGCACCAAATGAGTAATTATGATCGAGGAGCATAGTATTGAGGGAAATATCGTGGGTGCTGCCTATTAAAATTGGTAAAATATATGCTCTATTGCCAACCAATAACTGCAAAAATAGCACTAATTAAGCCGTTGGATTGGGTTCTATTCCATCCGCATGCTGTCCATTACGAGTATCAAATTCATCCCGGAAGATCGCTTTTAACCAGTTATCCCAATTCCAGCGTTTCTTATCCGTATTGGTTTCGTTATTTACAGGTTCAGAATCTGGCGGAGTAGGCTCTGTTTTTTTTGCAGGTTCGGGCGTATGCCCGTTTGTATACGCCTGAGAAGACTGTTGCTTATTAAACGGAGGAATGTTGTAGTGACTTCCGTTCCCTTTGTTACCATTTTTATAAGTAGCAGGCTGAGGCGTAATAACCGGACGCTGCTGAATGGCAGGTTCTGGGTCAAATGAAGCATACAACTCGTCGCGTGGGTCTAAGGATTGGAAGCCTAGCCGAACCAAACCCAGTGCGGTAGCAAACGAAAGATTATTGGTAATCTCTGGTTTTTGCTTATTGTAGCCCTGATTAGGCCGGCCTACCTGTACGTGCATTCCTGTCACAGAACGGAAAACTTCCTGAATACTGTCCAGACGAGCGGCTCCACCCGTTAACACAATACCCGTTTTAATTTTACGCTCATAGCCAGCATGCTTAATGGTGGCTGCTACAAACGTGGCAATATCCTTAATCCGTGCTTCTATAATCACGGCAACATTTTTCAGGGAAACATCTTTGGCGGGCAGGCTCTCCAGTACATTCGGAACGGAAACTACTTCGTTAAGTCGTACTTCACGGTGCGTAGCGGTACCAAACCGAAGTTTCAAGTCTTCTGCTACGTTTTCTGCTACGTCACATCCCGTTTCAATATCATGCGTGATGGTTTTCCCTCCTACTGGAAATGAAGCCAGATACCGAACCAATTCTCCCTGCACTATTACCACATCCGTCTTACCAGCACCAATATCAACAAGAACCACCCCATATTCTTTTTCTTCATCACTGAGTACCGACATACTAGCGGCCAGGGAAGATAAATATACATTTTTAGGGGGAACATTAATCCGGGCCCAATCCAAACTTTTTACAAGCGTACTGAGGGGTTTCAAAGGCATCGTTACTACCTGGAACTTCCCACGCAATTGCGTACCTGTAATGCCAACAATATGATAATGAGCTTCCGAATCGCCGTCTACACTGTATTCCTGAGGAAGCACATGCAAAATGGCGGCTCCTTCAATTTTAGTACGTCCTACGTTTCCTAATAACCTTTGCAAATCTTCATGACGCACTTCATCTCCTTCCGTAACATAATCACGGGAAAGATCACTAACTTTTGTTAAGGAGGAAACCTGATGACTAGCGATGCTCACATAGTAATCAGTAGGCACTACATTCGCTACTTCAATAGCTTCTGACAGAGCCTGCTTGATCAACTTACTGACGAACTCGGGATTAAGAATCGCCCCTTTCGCAACAAGATTCTTGAATTTCTTCTCCTTAAATTCGACTCGGCTTACACCACGGACATCGAGCTTCCGGTCGTGATCTTGCTGGGCAATCACAACGCAGACTTTTGTAGTTCCTACATCTATCCCGCAAACAATCTTTTTCTCCATACGGCTCGAGTTTAGGGCTGATCGGTATAATATTCCATATTAATGCTAATGGTATTTGAAATATCCAATGGCCAACGTGGGGTTGGTTGTATAATTAATTTACGATTACTTTATTACTACTAACGTCGTAGAATCTGATTTTGTACAAACAATCTGATTCCGGTATTGCACACTTACTTTTGAAAAAGTATTCCATCCTCTCAAAGGCAATATTTGTTTAAAGAATAGCCTTAGCTTTTCAAACTTTACGTTACGGTTAGTGGCTTTCCCGAATTCAACTGGCAGATTACCTACTTGCGGCCATAACGTGACGTTGGCGTTTTTATCTACTTCAATCCAGTCTATCTGAGCTCGCCAAAGCGAATCCTGATCAATTTGCTGTACCAAGTGTAATAAAGCAGTATCAGCCGGGGCACGTAAACTTTTCTTTTGCTCAAAGTATGACCCCGACAACAAGACCACCCGTGACGTATACCTCTCAGATAATGGCATGAATCGTCCTTTTTCATTCAGATAACGATCCATCCCGTTATCTGGTAAACCAGCCTGAACCAATCGGGCAATAGGTCGATGCATCTGAACTTCTACTAATAGTGATCCTCTTAGATTACGTGAAATCTGGCAATGATCTATTAGTGGATTTGATTCTACTCGACTTTCCAGGTAATCCAGATCCATATTTCGAAACAGATGCCCTTTCAAAGGTTTTCTGCCGGACTCCGTCAGAATGTTGTTTACATCCTGACGTGTTAATAAAGGTACACTTGTTTCGTCAATTTTAATCAGTACTTCTTTACATCGTTGTGAGCTATACCAGTTTTCGGCAAAACCTATAATTATACCGACTAGTACCACTACTAAGCCTACCTTTACCCAGGTTCTTAACCGAAAGATAGAAAACTTCTCCAAGTCGTTTTTTCCTGAGTTTAAAAATTATCTAATGGCAATCCGAATCAAGGCCTTATCATTGCTTTAGGCTAGCTATTCTCGACTACCTGTTTTTTCAGTTTTGCTAACAAAGATTCACGAATTGGTTGAATCAGCGTATCAATGTCTCCTGCTCCAATGGTCACCACAATTTCCAGGGGTAAACTGATCAACTGACTTACTACCTGTTCTTTTTTGATCAGCATTTTATCAACAATCGTCACTTTATCGAAAATGACCTCTGAGGTAACGCCCGGAATGGGTTCTTCACGAGCTGGATAAATATCCAGTAACAAAAGACGGTCTGCCAGACTTAATGCAGTCGCAAAACCTTCCTGAAAATCTCGCGTTCGCGTAAATAGGTGAGGTTGAAAAACAACCGTTACCTGTCGATCTGGATAGAGAGCCTTGACAGAATTCAAAAAGGCTGCTATTTCAGTCGGATGGTGAGCGTAATCGTCAATATAAACGAGTTCAGGTTGCTCAATATGGTATTCAAAACGGCGTTTTACACCTCGGTAGGTATTTAAGCCTTCCCGTATTTCCTCTGGTGTCAAGCCTGCTTTTAAACAAGCCGCAAAAGCCGCCGTTGCATTTTCTGCATTATGAAAGCCTGGAACAGGTAAGGCTATCTCTCTACACACACCACCGGGATATACGATATCAAACCGGAATCGGGCTTGTTCAATACGACAATTTTCTACGTGAAAATCTCCACTCTCAAAACTATACTCTTGTACGGACGCTGTAGTATGTGCAGCCAGGGTGAGTTCATTATGCATATACAGGGTACCTGTTGGCTTAATCTGGCTAACAAAGTCACCAAAGGACTTTAAGACTTCATTTCCTGAACCATAAATATCCAGATGATCAGCATCTGTTGAGGTTACAATGGCTACATCAGGATAGAGCGTCAGAAAACTACGATCAAATTCATCTGCCTCTACAACACACCATACATCCCTTAACTTCTCAGTTGGCTGATTGAGTAAGAAGTTCGTATTATAATTCTGTGTAATGCCCCCGAGAAAAGCTGCAACATTCCGTTCAGCGTGTTTCAGCACGTGAGCTACCATCGAAGAGGTTGTTGTTTTGCCATGTGTCCCAGCAACCGCAATTAAATACATCTCTTCTGTTAATAAACCCAACACCTGAGAGCGTTTCAGAATACGGTACCCGTGTTGTTTAAAGTAAGCCCATTCACTATGATTGGCTGGAACAGCCGGAGTTACCACAACCAATGTGTTTTCAGGGTTGCGGAATCGTTCCTCGATAGCATCAACCTGATCCGTGAAATGAATGGCAATACCTTCTGCCTGCAGGGTATTGGTTAGAGGGGTTGGTGTTCTATCATAACCTCCAACCTGATATCCATTAACGTGAAACCAACGGGCAATGGCACTCATCCCGATTCCTCCAATTCCGAGGAAAAAAATATGCTTGTAAGAACGAATCGGTTTTGGTGCTATCATTACTATTGTTACTCAACTAAATGAATATTAAATGTTAGCTGATTCGGCTAATTTCCAAACTTCTTCAGCAATTTGTCGGGCGGCGTGTGGCTTTCCTAGTTTTTTAATATTTTCCCCCATCAATGTCCTTATTTCAAGGTTCTGAAAAAGTTTCAAAGTGGCCGGAACTAATGATTGCCTTGCGTCACTGTCTTTAACCAATAAACCAGCGTTTTCTTTTACAAGAGCCAGAGCATTCTGCGTCTGATGATCTTCTGCCGCGGTGGGTAACGGAACAAAAATAGCGGGCTTCCCAACCAGACATAACTCCGAAATAGACAACGCTCCTGCTCTGGAAATCACGACATCAGCAGCTGCATAAGCAAAAGGCATTTGATTAATAAAATCAGAAACCCATACTCCTGCCAGGCCTGCCGTTTTTTCTCTGGCCTTTTCAATAAAGAGCTTTCCCGTTTGCCAGATTACCTGATAGCCTGATTTTACAATTGTATCCAGCCCTTCATAGATACTTTCGTTTATTGTGCGGGCTCCCTGACTTCCTCCAATAATCAATAAGGTAGGAATGGTAGGATTTAAGCCTTTAAAATATTCCCATACCCGGCTATCGGCCTGCTCCACAATTCCTATATCACTCCGCACAGGATTACCCGTCATGACAAGTTTTTCTGCCGGGAAAAACTGACTCATATTAGGGTAGGCAACGCAAATTCGTTTGGCTTTTTTTGCTAAGAATTTATTCGTTATGCCCGCATATGAGTTTTGCTCCTGAATCAAATAAGGTACTCCCCTCAGCCCTGCTGCCAGCAACAAAGGGCCACTTGCATATCCGCCTACTCCTACAGCTGCATCTGGCCGGAAATCACGTACTACTTTTCGGGCAGCCATCAGGCTCTTCGTCAATTTGAGCGGGAAGCCCACATTGGCAAATAGGTTAGAGCGATTGATACCCGCAATGTCAAGACCAAAAATAGAGTAGCCTGCTTGTGGCACCTTCTCCATTTCCATTTTTCCTTTCGCTCCAACAAATAAAATTTCGGTAGTAGGATCTATTTCCCGTAGAGCATTTGCAATGGCAATTGCTGGAAAAATATGTCCGCCTGTACCACCTCCACTTATAATAAAACGCTTTGGTATCACTTACTATTCGTTTCTTTACAAGACCTTTACTCTCATTTGTACTTAATAGAACTCTCTGATCAGTAGAAATTTAAACAGGTATTACTATTAAATTACTTTAGATAACCTTAAATCTCTCTCTCAAATATAAACTATTGATGGTCAATAGTTTGCAAACGTTTACTAAATCTTTTTTATAGATAAGTCAGGCGGGGGTCATTTTGCAAAGGAACAATAAGTAAGTACTTAACTCCAAAACTTTATGCTGAAAAAGCCTCCAATTCGACTGGGGTTGTCTTTGGTTCTGCCTCGCGGCTCACGCTCAATATCGCCCCAATGGATACGCCCGTGAACAATAACGAGGACCCACCCCAACTTATTAAGGGTAAATTCTGACCGGTTACTGGAATCAACTGAACGGATACTGCCATGTGCACTAAGGCCTGTAGTACCAGACTAAATGCTAAACCTGCTGCCAGAAAATAGCCAAATGCCTGCCCACTTTCAATTTCAGCTTTCTTTAGTTTTCGGAAGGCAACAAAACGCACACTTCGGTATAACAAATACAGGTATAAAGCCAGGGTAACTACGCCACCAAGAAACCCCCATTCTTCAATCAGGATTGCATAGGCAAAATCAGAATAAGCCTGGGTCATGAAATTTCTTTGTAAGCTCTTGCCTGGCCCACGGCCAAACCAGTCACCGGAAGCTACTGCTACAAGGCTATATTCTTCCTGAGAATCTACCCGACGATCTTCAGGGGTTAGTCGCTCCGGAGGAAAAACTTTCTGAATCAGTTGTGATACTGTATTGGTTGGGCGGCTAAAACGGCCCTCCCAGGTCCCCCCGCGTGAGCCGATTAGATAGGCAATTCCTAACGCTGTAATTCCTGCAAAAGTCAAATAGACCAGATATCGCATGGGCACCTGTCCAATAAACATTAGTAACCAGCAAGGGGCTAATAATAAGATAGCCGCACTCCCTGAGTTTAATGCCAGAAGTAATCCGAGGCCTCCGCACCAGAAAATAAGAGGCACGAAAACGAGTGGATCACGGTAATTTGCTTTCAAACGCTTCGCTAACATAGATGCCAGATTGGCAATCAGAGCAAACTTGGCTAAATCAGAAGGCATGAAGGCCGAAAAAAACGGAATGGGTAATGCTCGTTTTGCTCCACCACTTTCTACTCCCCAGAACTGCACCAGCACCAATAAAAACACAGAGGCTATCATCAGAAACCGTGAAAGGCCTGAATAAAGACCAAACGGAACCCGATGACAAATTAGAATAATAACAAAGCAAACCAGTACGTCCCGGACATGTTTGAAAAGAAATGAAGTGGTGCCTGGCAGAGCGTGAAAATTATACGTACCACGAGCAGAAAATACAACAATGGTACCAATAGCTAATAAAATAAGAACAGCGTTCCAGATCTTGCGGTCGCCCTCGAGACGAAAAAAATTAAGCACACTATCCAGAGTCATAACACGCTAATAGAAAGAAGGGTGAACAATAAAAGTTGTTCACAAATGTAAATTATTAACAATTGGAAATACAAAATAAAGCAAAAAAATATCTCTGTCTTTTCAGGACGGAGAAAAATGTATTTAGTAAAGTGTATACTTGACAATATTTACAAAAAGTTTACTTCAGTCCTGTTTAATGAGAACCTGTTCCTGATGGTAGATTTTAGTATAGGGGGCAATACTACGAGTTAACCATACATTCCCCCCAACAATACTATGGTGCCCGATTACTGTTTCTCCTCCTAAAATGGTTGCCCCAGAATAAATAACGGCATGATCCTCTACTGTCGGGTGGCGTTTTTGCGAAGCCAGTTCTTTACTGACGCTCAAGGCTCCTAATGTTACTCCCTGATAAAGTTTTACATGTCGGCCAATAACCGTGGTTTCACCAATAACAATTCCGGTACCGTGATCAATAAAAAAGTATTCATCAATTTCTGCAGCAGGGTGTATATCGATCCCCGTTCTGGAGTGAGCATATTCCGTTAACATTCGGGGCATCAGGGGAACACCTAAATCATGCAAGGCATGAGCAATGCGATAAAAGGCTACTGCATAAAAACCCGGATAAGCTCTAACTATTTCATAATCACTGGTGGCAGCCGGGTCTCCTGCTAATATGGCCGCCACATCGCATCGCAGAAAATGATAAATTTCTGGAATACGCTCCATAAACTGTCCGGCAACCTTTGCTGCCGGAGCATCTATATAATTTTGCACCGGTACCAGTAAATCCGTTAAATCTGCTTCAATTTTTTGAAATGCCTCATTAAGTTTTTCAGCAGACTGATAATGTTTTTTAGTCTGTTCTGGAAATAAAAGCAAGATTAGTCGGGTTACTAATCGAGCAACTGACGAGGTCGGCGGAAAGGCTTCCGTTACCAAATGTTTTTGATAAAGAGAGTCAATAAAAGTTTTCGGAAGCATATAGCAAGTGTGTTAGCAAATTGTGCAATTATGGCAACAAATCAGATCAGACAATGATCGACTGAGCTCTTTTGGATATACATGTGCATTTTAAAACCCACTTATTGTCTGGTTCGGATCCAGTACATATTCCCCTGTTCATTGCTCATTAATAGGGTATTGTTGGTAACATATACTAGTCCTTCTATTTGGCCACGGCCAACTTTCAAGCAATGTAATGGATCACTAAAATTTATCTGGCCTTGATGTATTCCGAAAAAGAAGATCTTTCCATAGGTCAATACAGCAAAGGTTTTCCGATCTGGACTAATGTCGGCTGCTGTTACCATACCCTTTAACTCAATCCGATCTTTCACTTTCGCAACATGCTGGCCTGGCACAGCAGGTAACGTGTACAATTTCACGTGATGATCCCCCCGATTTTTAGAAAACAGGTATAAGCTGTCATTCGCAAAAAAGAAGGCTTCGCAGTCAAAATTCATTTCCTTTCTTTCGGGCGGAAAAGCTTTCTGATCCTCATACTGGAATGTAATTTTTCCTATTCCCGGCTGTGAAGTAGTATCTAAAACCGGTTCAGGTATTTTATAGATAGTGAGATCTCGACGCATATTTTGATTATTTCCGATATCCCCTATGTACAAAGTTCCCCGTTCGTCACGACTTACTTCCTCCCAGTCTACGTTTTTAAGGGCGGGGAAATGAAGAGTCCGTAATAACGTTCCCTGCATATCCACTTCATATAATTCAGGCTTTCCCCCAGAGTCATTATGCGTCCAGAAAGTAGGTTTTCCAGAAGCAGTGGCTAATCCTGAGTTTTCATTGACAACCGAAGGCATTGTACCGACTTGTTCAATGCGATATTGTCTTTTGCCCGATGTAAACCCACTTTTCCGGATTTCAGTTTGGCATGAACAAAAACTTGTTTTCAAACTGAGTAGAAAAAGCAATAGTTTGGTTTTTAACATAATGACCTTATAAACGTTCGCAAGTTCAGTAAATTCAGTAAGAAAGGAAATTATTTAGTATGAACCCTGAGATTAATCTTCCCTATCCTGTCCGCTTGGCAGCCATTTTACTTTGCATTCTGTTAATCATTTATGGCCTGTATGTTTTGCAAAGCATCATCACGTTAATGCTATTTTCGCTCCTATTGGCTATCTATGCTTCTGACATCTGGAAAGAACACCACTTCCCAGAGTAGCCACCATATTGTTACTGATTCCTTAGATAGGTATTTTGATTGGCTCTTTATTGCCAGCGGTTACGCCCTGGTCACAAAAGACTCGCCTATGTAGTGTGATTGGAGTATGCAGCTTTGTGCAGATTCTCGAAGGTACTTTTATTACGCCTTAGGTACCGGACTGAAACAAGCCGGCCGCTTACCCGGTCTATCAAGGCGAGCGAAAAAAGGAGTAGAGTCGGGCTCTGGTCAACAAAGAATATCCTGATGAGCTTAATAATTCAGCGGATCCAAATTCTTAAAATGCCCATTCAGCCGAATACGCTCTTTCGTGCGTTCCATTTCTGCGATCACGGGTAAGACTTCTTCCAGGTGCCGGATTAAAAATACCTGGCGTTCGGTTTCCGAGGTCAGGCGTAATAATTCGTATTCACGCTCCAGCGAAAGCCCTACTTTATGAGCAATATAAAAAGAGAAGTGTGGCTGTTGAAGGTTAAAAGTAAAGGGTGTTTGTAAGAGCTGATAAAGTCTTTTCAGGCGTTCTAACAAACCCGGCATAATCTGAGCCAAGGGCTCATTCTCCAGAAATTCTACCTCCCCGCCTGCGTAGAGTTTGTCAGTAACCGGATTGGTAACCGACTTCGTATAAAAAACGCGTAAACCCAATGTGCTTATATCCATTCGGCCATCTTCGTAGCGGCGATGAATCTCCACAATACGCATTTCTGTACCGTATGACGTCAACCGATCATGCAAATAGGTAGGAATGCCAAAGGTTCGTTTTTCTTGCTCACACTCTGTAATGAGCTGACGGTAACGAGGTTCGAAAATATGTAAGTTTAGTTGCTCACCTGGATAGGCAACTAAATTGAGTGGAAAAAGAGGCAGGAATGTCATTTCAGAATAGTAAAGATCCATGAAATTCCAGAAAAACGCATACTCTATTGGCTGTTCTCAACCGATAAACCAACGCTTAATACTTCAGGAAGCGGATCCTGACGCATATATTGTTCTATCTTAATTGAATATGTACCAGGCTTGGGAAAACGATACTGTTTCACAAACATAAATTTATGATCATAAATGTCCCCCAGGCCTGTTCCCGTAGGCTTCCCAGTAGTAGCATTGGCTACTTTGAGCTCATCCAGCTTGCGTTCCAGTGATTTGCCATCAGGCCCGATAATCGTACGGGTCACGTACAGATTATAGTATGGGTACGATTTGGTATTCCGGATAGTATAATACAAGTTATAAGTCTGGAAAGCATCTTTAACCTCAAATGTGAAGGTCGGGGTCGTTTTAATCGGCCACTTCCCATCGGGCAATTCAATACTTTCCTTAAAAATAGCGTTAGTCTGACAGCCCACCAGACCTAAAAACAAAAACAACCCGTATCGCAGCATACTAATAAAAAAGCCGGAGGATCGTGGCCTCCGGGAATGTTATTTCTGAGAAGGCTTCTGGCCTGAAGACCCTGGTTTCTTTTTTCTCCTATTGGGTGACTGATTTGCATTGGGAACAGGACGATTTTTCGCCTGGAATTTTTTATCCATCCGCTCCAAATCGCTATTAATTCCACCTGCTTTAGCCACTTCTATGACCGGAGCCAGTTCCAATTCTTCCAGGGAAGGAGGAACAATCCCTTTTTTATTTAACTCAACAATTTTCAACACCTGTGGGATAGCCACTGGGTACCAATTGTCTTCGCCTCGAAACCCGAACCACATAATTTTCCGAAAAATGTCGGTCTTTTGTAAGGTAGCTTCACCCTTTTGAACCAGTAATGGCTTCTCCAAAGTCGGGATATCCCGCAAAGCGTCCATGTAGGTTTCCAGCTCGTAATTTAAACAGCACTTCAAACGTCCGCATTGCCCCGACAATTTCACCGGATTTAAGGAAAGATTCTGATAGCGAGCGGCTGACGTAGTAACGTTTTTGAAGTCAGTTAACCAGGTAGAACAGCATAACTCCCGACCACACACCCCCAACCCACCTAACCGGGCAGCTTCCTGACGTAAGCTAATCTGCTTCATTTCAATCCGCACTTTAAACTCACCAGCCAGAATTTTAATCAATTCCCGGAAATCAACCCGTTCGTCTGATGAATAGTAAAATGTCGCCTTAGTACCATCGGCCTGAAACTCTACATCTGAGAGTTTCATATTCAGGTTTAAGTCTTTAACAATATCACGGGCACGGTACATAGTAGGCAGGTCACGGGCAACAGCCTGTTCATATTTCTCAATATCTTTTGGTGTTGCTTTGCGGTAAACCTGCCGAATATCCACTTCTTTAACCGCTCGTTTTACTAGCTGTAAACGTACTAGCTCACCTTGCAAGGAAACATAGCCAATGTGGTGACCGCTAGCCATTTCTACGACTACCGGATCCCCCGTATAGATTTCCAGCTGGCCGATATTTCGAAAATATTCTTTTCGGCCTCCTTTAAATTTCACTTCTACGAGATTGGTTCGCTGGTTCATCGGAATCCCTAAACCCGGAGCTTCCATGTCCAGAAGCCAGTCAAACACATTCATTTTATTACAACCACCCGTACCACAAGCTCCATTATTACGGCAACCCGATACTGTAGTTGTTTTATCTTTTACACGGACGCTTCCACAGCCTCCCGTGCCACAGGATGCACAACCCATTGCTTTGAATAGATATCCGAATGACGAAATGTAGTGAATGTACATCCGGTCATTCAGGTTATAAAAGATCCAGCCCTATATCACGTCGGTAATACTTCCCTTCATAAGAAACCATAGAAGCGGCAGACTGTGAACGTTGACGTGCCTCTTCGATGGAGGCCCCCAAAGCCGTTATGGCCATTACCCTGCCTCCATTTGTAAGCACCTGTCCTGTCTCCGAGCGTGTTGTTCCGGCGTGGAAAATAGTTGTATAATTTTGTTTCTCAGGCACTTGTACTATCTGCCCTTTTGCATAATCACCAGGATACCCGCCCGCTACTACCACTGTAGTAACAGCCGTTTTGTTAGATACAGTAAAGTTTACATACTTCAGTTTACCTTCTGCCGCAGCTTTTAGCAACATTAGTAAGTCCGAATCAATACGGGGCAGCACCACTTCTGTTTCAGGATCTCCCATTCGACAATTGTATTCAATAACGTAGGGATCACCTTTTACATTCATTAAACCCACAAAAATAAAGCCAATGTAGCGAATACCTTCCGCACGTAAGCCGCTTAAGGTTGGTTGTACAATTCGCTCATCAACTTTCTTTAAAAAAGCGTCATCTGCAAAAGGAACCGGAGAAACAGCCCCCATACCACCTGTGTTTGGCCCGGTATCGCCTTCGCCAATGCGTTTGTAATCTTTGGCTTCGGGTAATATTACGTAATTTTCACCGTCTGTGAGAACAAACAACGATACTTCTATACCGTGTAAATATTCTTCAATAACGACCTTTCGGGAAGCCTCTCCAAATTTTGATTCAATCAGCATTTCCTTCAGGCTGGTCTGGGCTTCTTCAATTGTAGTAGCAATGATTACCCCTTTACCTGCGGCTAACCCGTCTGCCTTCAGAACGATTGGGAATACCTGATTTTCTAAATACGACAGTCCTTCTTCTAAGGTTTCAGCAGTAAATGTACGGGAAGCCGCCGTAGGCACACCATACTTCTGCATGAAGTTTTTCGAAAAGTCTTTGGAACCTTCTAGTTGAGCTCCCCTACGATCTGGCCCTAAAACCAATACTTTTTTGAGATCTTCCCGGATTTCAAAATAATCCCTTATGCCCCTTACCAGCGGCTCTTCAGGGCCAACGATAACCAGTGAAATATGATGCTCTAATACAGCGGTAGCAATAGATTCAAAATCATTAACTCCAATCGGCAAATTCGTTGCTAACTGAGCAGTACCAGCGTTACCTGGTGCGACATATAGATTCTGGCAGAGGGGACTCTGTGCGATTTTCCATGCAAAAGCATGTTCACGGCCGCCAGACCCTACGATGAGAATATTCATCGGTTGAATGATTACCTTTAAACAGTCTAAGTAACTACCGTAACCTGTTTAAAGGCCTGAATATTAAATGTTAAATTTAAAAGATTGAAACTAGTTAATGCTAAATATACCTCTACTAATGCCCTAATTCACTATGAAATTTAATTCGCATTAGTCGAAGTTCTTCTTCCGTATACTCATTTCCTAGTTCTTTAAATGCCACGGACATTGAATCCGTTTCGGCACTCATGAAATAATCGTAAACTTCATCTTGCCGATCTTCATCCAGTACCTGATTAATATAATAATCCAGGTTAAGTTTGGTTCCTGAATAGCAGATGTGCTCAATCTCTTCAATCAATTCGGTCATCCCCAGGTTTTTTGCTTCTGCAATTTCTTCCAGATTGATTTTCCGATCAATTTGCTGAATAATGAAAATCTTAACTTTCGACTTGTTGGTAGTGGTTTTTACGACGACTTCCGTAGCCGTTTCGATTTCATTCTCTTCAACATAGCGATTAATGACTTCAATAAACTGCCGGCCAAACTTCATGGCCTTACCCATTCCTACTCCATTAATCTGGGCGAGTTCCTGAATAGTCGTTGGATACGTTGTTGCCATTTCTTCCATAGAAGGATCTTGGAAGATTACATAAGGCGGAATATTTTTTTCTTTGGCAATTTTTTTGCGAAGATTCTTAAGCATTTCGAAGAGAGCTTCGTCATATGCTTTGGCAGATGAACTTACTTCTTCTTTTTCTTCTTCTTTTTCTTCAGCCTGAGACTCGTAATTGTGGTCTTTTGAGAATGTAATCGAATAAGGTGCTTCCAAAAACTCGCTACCTTTTTCCGTTAATCTTAACGTTCCATAGTTTTCAATATCTTTTTCCAGATACCCCAAAATAGTGAGCTGCTTAATAACCGAACACCAGAAATCAGCCGATAACCGGCCATCATCTTTTTTCTCTGCTGTTTTAGGCTTCGCTTTTACCGTTACATTGCCTTCTTCGTCCCCTTCTTCTTCGGCCTCATCCTCTTCATCATCACCTTGCTCAAAGCCTAATTTATATTTACCTTTTCCGAATATCTCCAGCTTATTATGATTATGACTAAGCACATAGGGGTTTTCTATTCCCATCAAAATATCGGCAACGTGATTGCCATCAAAACGATGATCCGTCAGTTTAACCGCTTTTAGCACCCATTCTACCTCCTCCTGCATTTTGTATTTTGTAGTGGGCTTTATGCAGTTGTCACAGAAGTCACAATCCTTGGATAGATATTCGCCGAAGTAACCCAGCAACTGCCGCCGCCGACAGATACCCAGGTTCGAGTAACTTACCATTTCCATTAGCAGAGCCTTGGCATTATCCCGCTCTGTAACGGGTTTGTCCTTATTAAATTTATCCAGCTTAACAATGTCGTCATAGCTGTAAAACATAATGCAGTTGCCTTCCAATCCGTCCCGGCCTGCCCGCCCAGTCTCCTGATAATACCCTTCTAATGACTTAGGGGCATCATAGTGCAGAACAAAGCGTACATCAGGCTTATCAATCCCCATTCCAAAAGCGATGGTCGCAACAATTACTTCCACTTCTTCATTCAAAAAAGCATCCTGATTGGCCATTCGGGTTGAAGTATCCAGGCCAGCATGGTATGGCAACGCCCTAATGCCATTTACATTAAGTAACTGAGCAATTTCTTCAACCGTTTTACGGCTCAAGCAGTAAATAATTCCTGATTTACCTGCATGACCTTTTATGTATTTAATGAGCTGCTTACTGACATCTTTCGTTTTAGGGCGAATTTCGTAATACAGATTTTTACGATTAAACGACGACTTAAAAACCGTCGCATCTTCCATCTGTAAGTTCTTGATAATATCCTGTTGTACTTTCGGAGTAGCTGTGGCCGTCAAGGCAATCAGAGGCAGTGATTCACTAACAGTCTCAACAATATGTCGAATACGGCGATATTCCGGGCGGAAGTCATGCCCCCACTCCGAAATACAGTGTGCTTCATCAATAGCTACGAACGATATCTTAGCCTTTTGTAGAAAGGCCAGGTTTTCTTCTTTCGTTAGGGATTCAGGAGCCACGTAGAGCAGTTTTACCTCACCGTTCAGGACGTCTTTCTTCACCTGATTCATTTCTCCCTTACTCAGGGTTGAATTTAAGAATTGGGCATTAACTCCAACTGCATTCAACTGATCGACCTGATTTTTCATCAGAGCAATTAATGGTGAGATAACCACTGCTGTCCCTTCACTAACGACAGCGGGTAACTGATAACACATGGATTTCCCCGCTCCGGTGGGCATAATCACAAACGTGTGGTTACCCGCAAGAAGGTTGCAAATGATTTCTTCCTGCTCTCCCCGAAACTGGGTGTAGCCGAAAACCTCCTTGAGTCTTGCCTTAAGGGTATCTCTTAATGATGCATCAACAAGCATGGCCATTGGTACTTTTCTTCAATAGTAAGCGACGGTTAATAAGTAATGAGGAAAAAGCAAGCTTACACAACCTTCGATAATTAGAATTGAAATTACTAAAAAAACTCCGTTCAGAGCTAAAAAAATATTTTGAAGAAAAATATGAAATTTCTTCAAAAAAGGGATAGAAAAAGAATCCCTCGCTCTAAAAAGCGATTTTTCTTATCCGAAAAATTCTGTTTGATGAAGAAAAAACCGATTGGGATAATTAGCGAAGCCGCCCGAAAGCATCCTTTACTTTCTTCTCATCCCAACGAATAAAGCGATTAGCAGCTACATTAGAAATTAGAGCAATGGCAATTACATAAAAACTGAGCTTAAAAGTACCCTGTACCTCCGTCAGAAACAAAGTATTTCCCTTGATATGCCCTAAATAGGTGGAACCACCTAATAAAGCAACCATTACCAGCGTATTAATGAGGTTTAAAATCATCTGTTGTACTCGGTTACGAAATTGGAAAATGGAATACAGAGCTAAGCCACCAGAAATAATGGCAAGCACCGCCAAATAAATAGTGTTTGTTTCTTCAACTACCTTGTCACCAATCGTGTATCTTAATGAAAAAGCATTTAGCGTAGCACTTTGCGTAGAAATTGACTTTTGCCACACAGGGAAACCCAGATAAAGGCCCATGCAGACTACAATAATTGCTAAAAAAATGGTTTGGGGGCGTTGGATCATAAACAAATCAAA
>JASGGE010000081.1:0-17403 GCA_047605205.1 Siphonobacter sp. | reverse complement strand
GGCAAATCATTCTGGATGCCAAATATTATACCGAAACTTTTCAGCGAAATTTCAACGCCAGAAAAATTCACTCTGCCCATCTCTATCAGCTTTTTGCGTATTTAAAGAATCACCCTTCTCAGAAAAACTTATCAGGCATATTGGTTTATCCAACCGTCACACAGAAGGTTTCGGCCGTTTTTTCGGATAATCAGCACCGCATTCTGGTTCAAACAGTAAACCTGAATCAATCCTGGCAAGCCATACATGAGTCATTACTCACAATGGTGCAGTATTAAGCAAGAGCTCACTACTCCAAAGGAATAATGAGCCCTTGCCAATGGCTTATTAAATCAGGGATTAATAATCTTTAGTATTTTTCCATTCGTTTAACTCCACCAGGTACCCATCAGGATCTGCCAGGTAAATCTGTTTAACTCCATCAAACCGCACCTGCGAATGGTAAGGCATATTCTTCGAGTTGATGTACGTTTCTGCCTTTTCAATTGATGCTACAAATACCGCAAAGTGCGTTCCGTTACGATCATTATTCACGGGTTCCGTACGGCCAGCTAACAAGTGAATTTGCTGGTCAGCACCAATCTTAAACCAGGCCCGAATTGCCTTTAAGTTATCAGGTACTTCAATTCTTTCTAAACCCAGGAATTCCCCATAAAATTTAATAGAAGCCTGAATATCTTTTACTTGTAAACCAATATGATTGTGTTTCACAATCCCAATGGTATTCTGGGCTGATCCTATCAGGCTCATTCCTAACAGGCAAAGTGTAAGCATAAATGGTCGCACCATTCCAATTCAAGTTAGAGGTTATAAAAAACCCTCTAAGGTATTCTAAAAACCCAGATTAAGGAATGGGTAATACTTTACTTTCTTTGAAGGTTGATAGAATGACCATCGTTTGAGTACTAGCTACTTCTTCAATTTCATTGATTTTCTCCAGCATCAAACGTTGGTAAGAAGAGATATCCTTTGAAATAACTTTCAAGAGAAAATCGCCAGAGCCAGTAATATGATGGCATTCGACCACTTCTGGAATTGCATTAACTTTCTCAACGAATGAATCAGTAACCTGTTTTTTATGGCCTACCAACGTTACCTGCACGAATGTAGTAACCCCTAATCCAACCTTTTCACGATCAAGCTGTGCATGGTAGCTCTGAATAATACCAGATGTTTCTAATTTTTTAACCCGCTCCAAAGTAGGAGCTGGCGATAACCCAATTTCCTTAGATAGTTGGGCGTTAGTAATTTTTGCATTCGACTGTAATATTTCTAATACTTTACGGTCAATGTGATCGAGTTTGTGAAGTGAGCTCATAAGCAGCGAAAACGAAAAAAGATTATTTGGCAAGTGGCAATATAATTGCCCACAAATTTCTAAAAAATACTGCTATAGTTCATTATAGTAAAATATAATTTTTTCTTCTGACAAAAAATAGTTTAAAATCATGAAAAAAGCAGTATTTACTAAACAAAGGCTTTTTTCCAAAAAGATGTAAACAGGCAAAAAATTATCGGCTCTCTTGTTTTTCTGAGCAAATGGGCTGCAAATGTCGGTATAAAATGGGTATTTTTACTAGTTTTTCATTAAACAAATGCTATTTTTTTCTCTTACACCAAATTGTATTTGGGAAGATACCGAGTACCCTCATAGGTACTTACCTTTGTAATTCATCATTCTGATTAGTCCTTGTTATTCCGCGAAGTACCCGGCTTATTGTCCCTGAAGCAAACCCTGATTCAGTCTGTGCACAAGCAACATGTAGCACATGCACAACTTGTGTATGGCCCTCCGGGCAGTGGTAATCTGGCCCTGGCCTTGGCTTTTGCTACGTATTTAAATTGCGAAGACCGCCAGCCCGACGATGCCTGCGGACGCTGTGCTTCCTGTGTTAAAATGCGAAAGCTGGCCCATCCCGACGTACATCACATTTTCCCGGTAGCACTAACGAAGAAAATAAAAGACAATGAATCAGATGCATTTTTACCCCTTTGGCGGGAATTTGTAGCCGCCCAGCCCTTTGGTGATCTCTCTGACTGGCTAACATTTATTGGCGTAGAAGGGAACCGGCAAGGAAATATTTCCGCCGAAGAAGCCCGAAATGTTATCAAAAAGATTTCGCTGACGGCTTATGAAGGGGAATACAAAATTCTGATTCTTTGGCAACCCGAACTCCTCAATGTTTATTCGGCCAATGCCCTGTTAAAAATTCTGGAAGAACCGCCGGCTAAAACAATTTTTCTGCTGGTCTGTTCGGATGCAAATCGTTTACTCACTACTATTCTCTCCAGAACACAACGCATTACGGTTCCGGCGTTTACAGAACAGGAAGTAATTGAATACCTAACTGAAAAACAAGGTATTGAGCCGAAGCGAGCTCAGCACATTGCATACATGGCAGAGGGAAATATGAATAATGCCCTTCAGCTTGCTTCTGGTGAAAATACAGAAGCACATGCCTGGTTTGCTAACTGGATGCGACAATGTTACCGTGGCGTGCCTGCTTTAGGAGAGTTAATTAAAATGGCAGATGAGTTTGATAGCCAACCGAAAGAGCCTCAGAAAAATCTCATCGAATATGGTCTTAATGTTTTTCGGGATGTGATGCTATGGCAGAATGGAGCTACTGGCCTCGTTCGTTTAGAAGGGGATGAATTAACCTTTGTCCAGAATTTTGCGAAAGTGATTCCAGCAGAACGCCTTGATCAAATCAGTGAAGAGCTAAGTACTGCTTATTATCACCTGGAGCGGAATGTGAGGGCAAAAATGATCTTTCTGGACTTATCCCTTACGATGGCTAAGTTGATGCGAGGTTAGTATCCGTATCAAAATAGAGGGTTAAACTTCAACTAACCATTATGTTTTTATAAAAGGAATTAGCATAAAAAATGACTGTTAAAATAGGATCACGCGGGTCGAAGTTAGCCCTCTGGCAAGCAGAATACGTAGCTGAGTGCTTACGGGCAGGAGGCCTGGAAGCCGAGATTGTCATTATTGAAACCAAGGGTGATAAAATTCTGGATCGATCGCTAGCAAAAATTGGATCGAAAGGGGTTTTCACAGAAGAACTGGAAGAAAAGCTTCGTTCAGGTGAAATCGACATTGCCCAACACTCGGCTAAAGATCTTCAGTCTTCGCTGGCAGACGACCTGGAAGTAATTGCCTTTATGGCTCGTGAGTCGGTCAACGATGTACTTGTGAGCCTTAACCCAGAGCTGTCGCTAGAATCCGGGGAGCCTTTTGTCGTCGGAACGTCCAGTACACGTCGGGTAGCTACTCTAAAACGTTATTATCCTCACATTCAGATTGTGGATATGCGTGGAAACTTACAAACTCGCCTTGAAAAACTTCGTAATGGAGCCTGTGATGCCCTGTTGCTTGCTTATGCGGGCGTGCACCGCATGGGTTACGAAGAGTACATTGCTGAACATCTAACTACTGAAGTTTTTACACCAGCCGTTGGGCAGGGCAGCGTTGCCATCGAGTGTGCCCGGTCGATCGATATTAACAAAAAAACACGCATTCGGGAATTATTGAATGACCCGACTACGGAAACCTGTATTCGTACAGAACGAGCCTTTTTAGCAAAATTACAAGGCGGATGTAGCGTTCCAGTGTTTGGCCTAGCTACTCAGTTTCAGGGTCGCGTCAGCTTAACCGCTGGTATTATTTCACTGGATGGAACAAAAGAACTTCGTCGCCACGAAATTGCAGATGCGGACAAAGCAGAAGATATGGCCAAACGACTTGCCGACAAGCTCCTGTTACATGGCGGCAAAGAAATATTGCAGGAAATCCGAGAAGGATTAGCTAAATAGTTTTACAATGTATACGTTCTTCCCAACTTGAATATGTATCTACTTCGACTGATTCTGATTGGATTTATAGTCAGCTCTTTTTCGGCTTTTGCCCAGAAAAAAGAAACGTTAGTTACCATTGAAACCAAGTATGGGCCCATTCGGCTTATTCTGTATAATCAGACCCCTCAACATAAAGCTAACTTTCTAAAGCTAGCTCAGGAAAAGTTTTATGACGGTATTGTTTTTCATCGGGTTATCCCAGCATTTATGATTCAGGGGGGTAATCCGGCAACCAAACCAAACCAAACTGGCCCTTTGCCGGAAAATTACAGAATACCTGCTGAGTTCGTACCCGCATTATTTCATCAACGGGGAGCATTAGCAGCCGCTCACGATGGGAATCCTCAAAAAGCTTCTTCTGGCTATCAGTTCTACATTGTCCAGGGGAAAACCTATACCGAAGAAACCATCCAAAAAGAATTACAGCGGGCCGGACGAACGCCTACTCCCTCCCAGCTACAAGTCTATAAAACGGTTGGTGGTGTACCTCATCTGGACGGCAATTATACGGTCTTTGGGCAGGTAATTGATGGCATGGCTGCCGTTGATAGCATCGCGGCTCAGCCTCGCAATCAGGCAGATCGCCCTTATCAGGATATTCGAATGACGATCAAAACAAAAAAGATGCGTAAGAAAAAGATTACCCGCCAATACGGGTATGTATTTCCTTCTTAACCTATTTTTGCTTTTAGAGTCCGCCAATCTTTTGTTTTACTTTGTCTTTCACATGGCTCCTAAAAAAATACTTATTACTGGTTCTAATGGTTTATTAGGTCAGAAACTAATCAATCTATTAGCTCCAAATCCTGAAGTTGAACTTATTGCTACCGCCCGTGGTGCAAATCGTCTTCCGTTTACAGAAGGATACGAATACCGTGAAATGGACATTACTGATCCGGCTCAGGTAGCAGCTGTTATGGAAGTGGTAAAACCCGACGCAGTTATTCATACGGCTGCAATGACGAATGTGGATCAGTGCGAGTTTGAGAAAGAATTATGCTGGAAGATGAATGTACTTTCGGTTGAATATCTGGCAGATGCCTGCGAAAAGCACAATAGCTTCCTTTGCCACGTTTCGACTGATTTCATTTTTGATGGTAAAAATGGCCCTTACCCCGAAGATGTGGAGCCTAGTCCGCTAAGCTTTTATGGATGGAGCAAATACGCAGCCGAAGAAGTTGTGAAACGTTCCAAGGCTCGCTGGGGTATTGCCCGCACTGTTTTGGTTTACGGCATTGCTGCAGATATGAGCCGTAGTAATATTATTCTTTGGGTGAAAAAATCGCTGGAAGATGGTAAAACCATTAAAGTAGTAACTGATCAATTCCGCAGCCCAACCCTGGCCGAAGATCTGGCAATGGGTTGTTGGCTGATTACCGATAAAGAAGCTCAGGGCATCTTTAACATCTCAGGAAAAGAGTTCATGACGCCTTACGAAATGGCTATTGCTACGGCTGACTATTTCGGACTTGACAAATCACTCATCACAGAGGCAGATTCCAGCACGTTTACACAACCTGCCAAGCGACCTCCCCGCACTGGTTTTGTTCTAGACAAAGCCATTCACGTGCTCGGCTACAATCCGCATAGCTTTACAGAAGGCATTGGTATTCTGGCTGCCCAGGTAGCAGAAAGAAGCTAAGATTTTTCAGAACGCTGACAACTTACGGGTTCTTCTGCGTTCTGTTTTTCAAGGCTTATTTTTGTGGCATGATAGCCGAGGAACTCAATGAGTATGGCCGCCCTTGCCTTTTTATACTGGATTTTGAACTTCAACAACCACTTATCTGGCCTCTTGATCAAGCCCCCCACGACTCAGTCTGGTATGATCTTCATGGCAAAACAAACCTTATTCAAACGAAAATTCCTTCTTCATCTTTTTATTTTCAGAAGTATCCTATTTCACTTGAAGCCTTTGAGCAAAAATTCAATTATGTTCATCAGCAACTATTAGCGGGTAACCCTTTTCTTGCGAATCTGACAGCACGCACACTGGTAGATACCAACCTAACTTTTCAGGAGATTTTTCTGCGTAGTCAGGCGAAATACAAATTGTGGGTCTCGAAACCCAACCAGGCTTTTGTCTGCTTTTCCCCCGAAACTTTTGTACGAATTGTTGATAATCAAATTTTCTGTCAACCAATGAAAGGCACCATTGATGCCGATCTTCCCAATGCATATGAACAGGTTTTAGCCGATCAGAAAGAAGAGCACGCAACCATAGTAGATTTAATACGAAACGATCTGGCTCAGGTTATAACCGGGCGTTGGGTGGAACGTTTCAGATATATTGATAGGATTCCGACGAACAACAAAACCTTATTGCAGGTTAGTTCGAAAATTAAAGGCCGATTACCTCAGAATTGGCAGGAAGAGTTAGGAACGCTCCTTCTTACACTATTCCGGCGGGATCGACTACGGGGACTCCTAAACCAAAGACTATCGAAATTATTCAACAGGCTGAGGATGAGCCACTGGGTTATTATACCGGAATTTGTGGGCATTTTTGATGGAAATACGCTTGATTCGGGAGTTATGATTCGGTTTCTGGAAAGGACTCCCGAAGGGATTTTCTTCCGCTCAGGTGCTAGGATTACCTTTTTAAGCGACGCCTAAAAAGAGTATCAGGAATTAATTGATAAAGTTTATCTCCCCATACGGTAATGCAGTTACTGGAAACCATTCGCTATGAAGCTGGCCAACTAGTCAATATTTCCTATCATAATCAGCGACTGAACCGCAGTCGGCAGGAGCTTTTTGGCCAACCTGACCCCTGGGATCTCGAAGAGCTGATAGTATCCATTCCTGACCATGTAAGACCTGACCAACGTTATCGATGCCGGGTGCTGTATTCCGAACATGGAATTGATGTGGTGGAGTTTATTCCCTACTCAATCCGACCCGTTCAATCCCTGAAACTTGTTCAGGCAGATGATCTGAACTATGCGTATAAATATGCTGACCGAACGGAACTGATTACTCTTGCCAAAGGCAGTTCAGCCGACGAAATCATTCTTGTAAAAAACGGATTACTAACCGACACCACCTATACCAATCTCGCTTTATTTGATGGAAACGAATGGTATACTCCCCATAAACCCTTATTAGCAGGTACACACCGGGCTGCCTTACTTGCTACTCGGAGGATTATTCCGGAGCGGTTGTCAGCTGATGATTTAAAGTACTTTCAGAAAATCAGGTTATTCAATGCTATGATGAATTGGGAAGAATCACCAACATTACCAATCTCCGCCATTCGGTAAGTTTATCGATTTACTTTTCAGCCGTAATCGCTTAACGCGTTTTCTAACCGCTTTCATGAAATCGGCACCGGGGTCAATTTTCTGGGTGATGTAGTTGGGGTCGGTCTCTTTCCATAAAACTGTATTACGAAAATCATAATATTCATGGTGCCCAATTAAATACTCCAGCGGATATTTTTTAGCTAAATACTTTACAATCTGCACATTGGCTTTTACTTGAGCCTTTGTAAGTGGATAGGCACTGCCATCACCTACATTTTCTACCCCGACGGCCATATAATTCAATCCAATACAATGACGGGCAAATGTCGTATCGGGCATAAGGCGGTAAATGGTTCCGTCGTAATCCACCAGAAATTGCACCGATACATTTAAAGCACTGCTGGTAAGCAAATTTGCCCGGGCAGCGGGTAACATGGGCGAATCAAACGCCCGGAATGAACTGGCTAAGGTTGGTATGGCTGTCCAGTGCAACACCACCATACGTGGTTCAATAGTTGGTTCAGCTTTTTTAATACCATGCCGTTTTTCCAGGTATTCCAACGACAAGGCCCGCCGGGTAGAATCCCAGACGATGGGCAGATTCACTACTTTAAAACCAGAGCGACAAGACGCCAGGCTACTTAACAACATGAATAAAAAAGCTGTAATGTGATATTTCATAAGGAAGGAAGCCCGGTAAACAAAAATACGACTCCGTCTATTATTATTATGCAACTAATTAAATCAAGTTATGTTCTGAAAGTTTTAGAATGATATTCTGGCACGAAATCTTTTCTTTTTCAACCTATCGCTCTTCTATTATGTAACAGCGAATGAACCAATGAAAGACTATTCAAACAAAAAGGCTCTACTCTAATCCCTTTTGTTCTAATTTTGAAGCCAATGTACTGGACTTCCCGCTATGCAATCCATTCAATACGAATACAAACCTGATCATCACATCCTCTCCGATCCGAATAAGTATCAGCTTGAGAATTTACGATCGGAAGAGATGATTTTGAGTATGGGGCCACAGCACCCCTCTACTCACGGGGTATTACGGCTGGAAGTAATTAGCGATGGTGAACTAATTGTTGACGTAGTGCCACACCTGGGTTATTTGCACCGTTGCTTTGAAAAACACGCTGAAAATCTCCCTTTTAATCAAACCATTCCGTTTGTTGATCGGATGGATTACCTGGCGGCGATGAACTCTGAGCATGTCTATGCAATGGGGGTTGAACGCATGCTGGGGATTGAAAAAGATATTCCGAAACGGGTTGAATATATTCGGGTATTAGTGGCCGAGTTAAATCGGATTGCCTCGCACTTTGTAGCCGTCGGCACGTATGCTCTTGATATTGGAGCTTATACGCCTTTCCTATGGCTCATGCGGGACAGGGAGCATATTCAGCGGTTGTTAGAATGGGTATGCGGAGCCCGAATGCTATATAATTACATCTGGATTGGTGGGTTATTTTATGACCTTCCGGTAGGTTTTGAAGAGCGTTGCCGTGAGTTTATTACTTATTTGAAGCCTAAACTGACTGAACTCCAGCAACTCGTTATTGAAAATGAAATTTTTGTTCGCCGGACGGCTAATGTTGGAATATTACCCTTACCTGTAGCCATTAATTATGGCTGTACAGGCCCTGTTTTACGAGGTTCGGGCTTACGCTGGGATTTACGACGAGTTGATGCGTATTCCGTTTATCCTGAGTTGGATTTTGATATCCCGATTGGTCAGGGTACAGCAGGAACAGTGGGTGATTGCTGGGATCGTAACTACGTGCGGGTGCTGGAATGCTGGGAGTCACTGAAGATTATTGAACAATGCCTGGATCAACTTCAGGGAAATTACAAACGTACCCCTGACTTTGATCCTCAGGCTTTCGTTCCTAAAAAAATCCGCCCCAAGGCAATGGATTTTTATGCTCGTGGCGAAGGAGCCAAAGGCGAACTAGGTTTTTATTTCCGTACCGACGGCAAATCAGACATTCCAGTACGAATGAAGTCCCGTGGCCCATCATTCAACAATCTTTCTGTGATTTCTGAAATCAGTAAAGGTGCTTATCTGGCTGACTTAATTGCCATTATCGGATCACTTGATCTGGTAATGGGCGAAGTAGATCGCTAAAACCTTTCCGAAAGAAGACATTTCCATATAGATAACCTTATCATGCCATGTTTCAGTTAGATCCCGAGCGGAATTATCCTAAGAAAACAGAATCACATGCCATCATACGTTTTCAGGACTGCGATCCTTTACAACATTTGAATAATGCCAAGTATCTGGATTATTACTTCAATGCCCGGGAAGATCAGCTTTTTTCAATCTATGGATTTACCATGGATTTTACCTTTCGGGAATATCAAACTAGTTGGGTAGTTTATAACCATCAGATTGGCTACATCCGCCCGGCCTGCGTTAGTGAATGGGTAACTATCATTACCAGTATTATTTATTACAACGAAAATACGTTAGTGACAGAGTACGTCATGACAAACGAGAATAAAACGGAACTCAAGAATGTTATGTGGACTACATCCAAATATGTTTCCGTGCTGACTGGGAAAACCATTTCTCATCAGGAAGACATTCAGCAATTTTTGCAAGTGGCTGCGGTATCCGGTACTGATTATCAAAATATTACTTTCAACGAACGCATTAAACAAATCAAAACGGCATTGGCTGAAGGACGGTATTAATACGTGCATGATTGAACCTATACACGTATCTGGTTTCCATCATCAAGGCCTCAATTACTTCACTAGGGCATTAAAGGGGTTAAATGAATTGTGCCCCTTCACGGATCATAGATAAATAGAAATAAGGGTAACTAAAGATGCAGCGTATCCGGTAAGCTTCTAAAATCCATGACAGAAGCGATTAATTTTAATCAACTGTTTAATTTTTAATCATAATTTAATATATCAATTTTATTATATAATCACCCAATAAAAAATGAATCCTCTTCTAAGCAGAACCTACCTAAGGCACTATTAATCAAATTATTAATTAATCACGTGTTTAAAATATATTTTCAATTCTCCATTATTTTTTTCAAGATAGTTTTTATAGATCGTTAAGATGACGTTTTCCATATGGTTTATTCCAACATCCATATTGAATTTTTATACTCCTTCTGCCGTTTATTCTGACAACCTTAATTTCAGCAGTTTTTCCCATTGTTTAACCATCATTCTATTATTCTCCTCTATAAAAAACGCCATGATTTATAGTCTGGAATGTAGTCGTCTGTAAAGGCCATGAATAAAGCTCTATTTTTCTTTTTTTCTTTTCACTTTGTTTCGTTTTCCTTATTTGCTCAAAAACCATACAGTCGTAAAGGAGAATTTTTTGGTTACTGGGGTTATAACCGAGCTACATACGCCAATTCAGATATTCATTTTTATGGGAAAGGCTATGATTTTACGCTTTATGATGTAGTAGCTAAAGACCGCCCCAATTCGTTTCGACTGGATACCTACCTAAATCCTTTAAAATTATCGGTACCTCAGTATGATTGGCGTATTGGTTATTTCTTCTCAGACCACTGGGCTATTTCTGTTGGTTGGGATCATATGAAATACATCATGGTAAATGATCAGGCCAGCACCATTTCTGGCCATATTTCTGCCACCGTTTCTGACCCCGCCATTACCGTAAATCCTTCTTACGTTGGTGATTATACCCACACGCCCATCACCATAAATTCAAAAGATTTTCTAACCTTCGAACATACCGATGGATTTAACTACGCAAATGTTGAGCTAGATCGATATGATCGTATCTGGAAAGCGAAAAACAACGTACAGGGTCTGGACTGGCTGGTTGGCGTTGGCACCGGGGTTAATATTCCACGCAGCGACGTCCGTCTTTTCACGGTAGGAAAAAATAATGCATTTAACCTGGCCGGTCTTGCGGCATCTATTAAAGCTGGGTTACGATTTGATATTTCCCGCCTGTTATTTCTTCAGTTTGATGCTAAAGCTGGTTATACCCATATGTTTGATATTCATACTACCGGGCGTTCTTCAGACCACGCCCAGCAAAATATCTGGTTCCGGGAATACTATGGTGTAATCGGGCTAAAGTTTGGGAAGCCCCGTGTGAAAAATAAGTAGCTTTTCTCAAACCCAAACAGGTAATGCTGGCCATAAGAGTCGTTGGTGTCGTTCGCATTCCATAGCGGGCTAAAACACCAACGACGGCGAGTACGTGTTTTGCACTCATTCTCTTAAGCCCAGGCCCGGCGTAAAAAACGCAGCCAGTTATGGTGCATGACATTCTGAATATCGTCGGCGGTATACCCTCGTTTGGTAAGCAATTCCGGAATGGTTTGTAAATCAGCAATGGTTTCCAGATCATAGGGGCACTGCTCGCGGCCGAAGGCTCCGTCCAGATCGGTTCCAATGCCAATATGCAGGCTATTACCGGCAATCTGGCAGATATGATCAAGGTGATCTATTAGTACCTCCAGATTACAGTTCATTCCCCGGGGTGTTGATTGCCCCCTTACCCAGTTAGGCACCATCATCCAGGCATCCAGAGCACCGCCAATTACGGCATTCCGATTAATCAGTTCCCGAATCTGTTCATCACTAAATTGTCGGTTATGATTCACCAGAGTCCGGCACAGGTTATGGCTAGCCCATACATTTCCATTGAAATGATCCATGGCTTCCCAGAAACTATCATCACACAAATGGGTGGCATCCAGAATAATATTCAGTCGTTCCATTTCCTTCAAGAGGGCCTGCCCGGTTTTCCCCATAAAGCCTGTCGCATCGGTTCCCTGAGCGTAGCGGCCAGGCCCATAATGAGCCGGCCCAATTGCCCTTAATCCAGTATGATAGGCTCGCTCCAGGTGGGCAAGTGTTACGATGGAATCAGCACCTTCCAGGCTCAGAATATAGCCAACGGGTTTTTGATCATTTGGCGTTCTGTCGTTCCAGATCATCAAATGATTTTCCAGGTCATCAAGATTGGTAATCTGCACCATCTCGCCCGCCGCCTCCATTTCTTTATACCAGGTTAGTTGCCCTTGCGTCTGTGCCCAAGCCTGTTGCGGGGAATGCCAGCCCGGCAATGGATTATCAGGAGCTACATAACGGGCAATCTGCGTAGCAACTACTACAGCCACGTTTCCTTTCCGTAGTTCAGGCAATGAAACGGTTGCCTTTCCACGGTCAGGTTTATCGCTTAGCCCTGCTTCCCGAGCATTAATTTCCGCAACGGGGAGCCGTAAGTCACGATTCCACTCCATTGCGTTCATACTCAGATCCAGGTGGGCGTCTATGATTAACATATCTATGTATTTTTGGGTTTTGTGTTTAAGATTATCTGCATAATCATAAGCCATAAAACCATTATTGTCCGCAGATTACAACTCTTCACTCAAAACCCTAAACTCCCAACAATCTTAAACCAATTCAAACAATGCCTCAATTTCAACGGGAATATTATCGGGCAGCGAGCCAAAGCCTACGGCACTCCGTACACCAATTCCGTTTTCTTCGCCCCATACCTGAGCGAATAATTCACTACATCCGTTAATGATGTAAGGATGACGTTCAAATTCCGATACGCAGTTAACCATGCCCAGAATTTTAATTACCCGCTTTACCCGGTCCAGACTACCCAGGTGTGTTTTGATCGTAGAAAGGATGGTTAAGCCTACCTGACGAGCAGCCAATTTCCCGGCTTCTTTGTCAATATCCTGACCGATACGGCCAATGATCAGACTTTTATCATCTTGTACAGGACCATGCCCTGATACGTACAGATATTTCCCATCAATAAGATAAGGTTTATACACGCCAAGTGGCTGCGGTGCTGGAGGCAGAGAAAGTCCTAACTTAGCGAAAGATGCTTCCGGGCTTAATGTTTCAGGGATTGATAAATCCATTTTCAAATGATTTATGTATTAGAAATAGGTAGGAACAGATCAGATGCGTTTTCCGCGAAGATGTTCGTGATATCTGGCTGGAGTGAAATTCTGCAATCAGCCTTGAAATTTATGTTTATTCAGTAGTTAAGTAAATACGTTTAATGCAAAAAAAGGTTGGAAGGTCAAACCACGACACCCGTAAAACGTATTGCTTTTCCCCAATCGACTAAACCTATTCATAGCATCCTAACATAAGGGATTAGTATTTCCGCAGATAATCAAAAGCCCCAATACAGCAAGACATTATTAGTGCGGGGAGCTTCTCATTACATGCCATTATTCAGCCAACAGCTATTCCAGCGTTAGCTTACTGATTTTCATTGTATTTCCTTCGATACGCAGCCCATCCTGGTAGATAATGGCCCGGTACTCGATTTCATCGTAAGACTTAATATTGTTTTTGTGCATTTCCAGCGTCAAATTACCTGTTTGGGTAACAGGGTATACATCCGTACTTTTCCAGGGTTCGTTAAATTCTTCATTGAGCGAACTTTGTACCGGGCGGTATTCAAAGCCCAGACGATATTCTTTTCCTGAGCCTAACTTTACTACATCGGCCGATAATTGCAGGTTTCCGTTTTGCAATTTGGCCGCAGGCATGGTTTTAAACTGAACAGGTGTAATGGCCGCCTCAACATTTTTGAGTTTTACCACAATGGGGTTAGGCCATTTGTGATTGTTATAAATCCGTTGAGCCCGCACGACCGAGATTTTAAGCCCTTCCGGCGTTTGTTCAAACCGAGCCTTTCCGTCCACTTTAGGCTGGTATTCAACCACATTACCGGTTTGCCCCAGCACACTTATTTCGGTTTGAGGCGTTGCTTTCACCGAGCGAATCAGAAATTCGCGTCGTTCACCACGAGGCCACTCCGGCATATTAGTCAGATAAGCATATACCGTATTTTCGTCCTTTTTTTGCGTGAACCAGATGTCGTTTTCAGTCCGGACAATCCAGGGGCGAACCTTATGTACTGCTTCCTGATTGATAAAATGCCAGGCACCAATTTCCATCAACCGGCCTTCCTGGCCTTCGTTCAGCCGTCCCCACTGTGTAGGGCCTACGTTCAGTAAGTATGAGCCGCCTTTAGCTCTTGACTCAATCAGAATGTTAATCAGTTCTGTACCTGTCTTGTAATGCTCGTTGGTAGGTTTGTAAGTCCAGTCAGTACCCATGGTCATGCAGCTTTCCCAGGCCGTGGTAAGGGTCTCCCCCGGAAGATACTGTTCAGGCGTTGGTAAAGCCCCACGTGTTACCAAACAATTAGGCTGGTACTTCCAGATCGTTTCTTTAACCTCTTCCCGAAGCACATCGCTATCAATAAAGAATAAATCAACCTGACCATATTTAGTCATGAGCTCTTTGGTTTGCTCAATCACAAACTTTTTATATTTCTCCTGGAAGGGCTTCGCTTTTTCCCAATGATCATCCCGGGTAATATCTTTCATACCATTACGATACGAAAACACAAAATCTTCGGGAGAATAATAAAAGCCGACTGCCAGCCCCCACTTATGACAGGCATCAACGTATTGTTTTACAATGTCTTTCTTGTAAGGCGTGTTCATTACATTGAAATCTGTGGTTTTGGTATCCCACATGCAAAAACCCGCATGGTGTTTGGTTGTAAACATGATGTACTTCATGCCGGCGTTTTTAGCCAGCATTACCAGGCGTTCAGCATCCCAGTCTTTCGGATCGAAGGTACTGGGAAGTTCCTTTATGTAGCGTTCAACATAATCAGACGATGCTCCCACGAGCGAGTGACTAATGACAACACCTAGCTGAGTATCAACATTCCAGTGAATGAACATACCAAAGCCCGCGTCTTTTAGCCACTCTTCGCGTTCGGGTTTGTTATGGTTAGCACCAAACTCCTGGGCATAACCCGACAGCGTTAACAAAAACAGGCAGAGGAAGTAGGATAAGCGACTCATTGATAACTTGTTTACAATTTTCGGCTTGCCGTTATTCTCTATTTATTACCAAAGAAAACGGTCAATAACAAACTATTCATAAAATTTCAATTTCATCCAGCAGTAACCAGGCTTTGTTACCTGCTCCATATTCACCCGGCGGGACAATACCTTTATTGACTGCTTTAATTTTAACATAGCGAGCCTTCACCGGAGGGAATCGTCCGATTATTTTATTGATTCCGTTACCTGGAAATTCATTTTGCCCGAAGACTTTCTGATATGAGTTACCATCCTCAGAAATTAAAAACTGTAACGATACCGGAGCCCAGAAACGCTGCCAATGATATTTGAGCACGTTGGTGCTGATCTGAGAGATTAATTCGATCTTTTGCAGATCAACCGTAAGTTCAATGTTATCGCCCAGCCACCCTAGCCATTCGCCGGTATTGTACAGAGCAGTTCCTTCGACTCCATTAACGGCCACTTGTGGGCTCGCAGGATTAAAATTTCCTTTAGCAGCAGTTGAAAGCGTTACAGACTTGCCGGTAGCTTTAGTGATGGTGAAGTTCTTTTCGAATACCCGTCCTTTTTGCTGTTTATTTTCAGTAAATACGGCGGCTTTAACCATTCCACTTTTCAGAATCGTGAAGGGTTTTACATAGCGAGTACTTGTTTTAGCAGGCATGCTGCCATCAGTTGTATAACGGATTGTAGAGTTGGGTAATGTGGTTGATAAACGCAATTGCACTTCTCCCTTTAATGTCAGCGACACCGAGTCAGTAAGCTCATCAAAAGTATTGGCATACTGAACATCTAGCTTTTTCAGCATCTTTTCCTGCTTACGTAAACGAGTCAGGAAATCAGGATAAGATCGACTTTCCTTTGGCGACCAGGCTATTTCAGCTACAGCCAGTGCCCTTGGGAAAATCATATATTCCGCTTTTTCAGTCGTTGGCATGTACTCGCTCCAAACATTTCCCTGCACGCCGAGTAAATAGGGTTTTTCCTCTTTTTCCATGAACTCAGAGACGGGTTCATACGAGTATACCTTACTAAGCGGCGTATACCAGGCGGCAGCGATAGGTTCATCCTTATAAAGCGATTGATAAAAGTCGAAGTAAAGGTAGGTTTCTGGTGTCATGATGGCATTATGCTGTTGTCGCATGGCTTCAATACCCCCTCCGGTTCCTTGCCAGCTCATCACAGTAGCTCCGGGAGAGAGCCCTCCTTCCAGAATTTCATCCCAACCGATGATTTCACGCCCTTTGGTCAAGAGGTATTTTTCCATCCGGCGAATAAAATAACTCTGCAACTCGTGCTCATCTTTCAGGCCTTCCTGCTGGATACGATGCTGACATTTAGGGCAGGCTTTCCACCGGGTCTTAGGGCATTCATCCCCTCCAATGTGAATGTATTTTGAAGGAAATAACTCAACTACTTCATCGAGCACATTTTGCAGAAATAGGAACGTACTGTCATTTCCTGCACAATACACATCATCAAAAATACCCCAGAACGTAGCAGCCTTATATGGCCCACCCCTACAACCTAGTGAGGGAAATGCCGAAAGAGCAGCCAAAGCATGGCCGGGCATTTCAATTTCTGGAATAATGGTAATATGACGCTGAGCCGCGTACCGAACTACCTCTCGAATTTCTTCCTGTGTATAGTAGCCCCCATAGCGTTTTCCATCAAAACGATGCGGGAGATCCCGTTTGTGACCAATCAGGGTTTCATCCCGAAAGGCCGCAACTTGTTGTAAGACCGGATAACGTTTGATCTCAATCCGCCAGCCCTGATCGTCGGTAAGATGCCAATGAAAGGTATTGAATTTATAGCGAGCCAGCAGGTCGATATACCTCTTAATAAAAAGCACCTGGAACCAGTGGCGGCTGACATCCAGGTGCATGCCGCGATATGAAAATCGCGGGAAATCGTAAATATCACAGTTGGTAATAGTTACGGATTTTGATTCAGAAAGGATTTGTAGCATGGACTGTAATCCATAAAAAATACCAATTTCGCCGTGCCCGATTATGTTTATTCCTTGTGATGTAATACGAAGTCTGTAACCTTCTGGATGCTTAACCTCCACGGAATCAATGCCTAAACTGATTCCTCCTTTTCTTTTTTGAAGCGGCACTAAAAATCCTGTATATTTTTGAATTTCTTCCTGGACAAGCACTACCAAATCACTTGATACCCCGGCTCCGGCTGAAATTCCTTTAATAGCCGTTAACGAAAAATCGCCCGGTAACCGGCGGTATGACACAGGCTTAGGAATGAGTCCGCTTTGGGCGAATGTATTTCCCAAACACAATAAAATAAGTAAAATGGTAAGCTTCATGACTTGTTAAAAAGAGGTAGACAGAGTAAAGCTAGTCTACCTCTTCAATACTTCTATTGCTTATCTAACCAAATATGAG
>JASGGE010000080.1:0-17454 GCA_047605205.1 Siphonobacter sp. | reverse complement strand
ATTGCTGTACATGAAGCTCATGCAACCCCAAGACAGAAACTTGATCTGGAAATTATCAGATCGGGGCGGGTATATCCGTTACCAGAATGCCGGCTCAACGAATATGCCTGCCTGATAGAAACGGATACGTATCGAAATAATACGTTACCAACCGGAGACAGCCGTTGTTTCGGGGGTGTTTGGAATGGTGCTGACCTAGGTACAAGCTGGTTTTATGATATGGTAAATAAAGGATACCATTTTCAACATTTTGTGCTGGAAGACTATGCTATACATTCCTCGTTTAATCCTATTGGGCAGGGAAGTATGGATTATACCAGAGAAGAAAGTTACCGTATTTGTGAAAATCGGGCAAAAGAATATCTTGTACAACATTATAGCTTACCTGAATTTAGTTTGGGTACCCGTGTTAAAATGGGTGTAAACAGGCTGAAATATCAAGCCCGTAAAACAGCTGGTAAAGCCTATGCTCGTCTTTGGAGAATATTTCACTAACATGATGAGCATTTAATTCAGTTCTCAGGAATAAAAAAAGTACCAATGGCAATCAATTTTATTGAGGAATTAGAGTGGCGGGGCATGTTACAGGACAGTATGCCCGGAACAAAAGAACAATTGGAAAAGGAAATGACCTCGGCGTATATTGGTTTTGACCCGACAGCTTCTTCTTTACATATCGGAAATCTGGCAACGATCATGTTGTTGGTTCATTTTCAAAGGGCTGGGCATAAACCTTTTGCATTGGTAGGCGGTGCTACAGGGATGATCGGTGACCCTTCATTTAAGGCAGCAGAACGTAGTTTCCTGTCAGAGGAAACGTTACGTTTTAATCAGGACGGAATTCGGAAACAACTGGAAAAATTTCTGGATTTCGAATCCGGAGAAAACTCAGCCGAAATTGTTAATAATTACGATTGGTTCAAGGATTTTACATTCCTGGGTTTTTTGCGGGAAGCCGGTAAATTCCTAAGTGTTAACTATATGATGTCGAAAGATTCCGTAAAGAAACGCCTGGAAACAGGGATTTCCTTTACGGAATTTTCCTACCAGTTGTTACAGGGATATGATTTTTACCATTTGTATAAAACATATGGGGTAAAGCTGCAAATGGGAGGGTCGGATCAGTGGGGAAATATTACTACCGGAACAGAAATCATTCGTCGGAAAGAAGGAGGCAATGAAGAAGATACCGAACGCCGTGCCTTTGCCTTAACTACACCCTTGGTCACGAAAGCAGACGGAACCAAATTTGGCAAATCTGAAAGTGGAAATGTCTGGCTGAATGCCGAAATGACATCTCCCTATCAATTTTACCAATTCTGGCTGAATGCTGCGGATGCCGATTGCCCACGCCTGATCCGGGTGTTTACCTTGCTTTCGAAAGCAGAAATTGAAGAACTGGAACGCCAGCACGCGGAAGCTCCTCATTTACGTATCCTGCAAAAAGCCATTGCGAAAGACGTTACTATTCGCGTACACTCCGAAGAAGCCTATGATATGGCCGTAAAAGCCAGTGAGGTTTTGTTTGGTAAGGGGACCTTAGAAACGCTTCAGGCATTAGACGAGACAACCTTCGGCCAGATTTTTGAAGGAGTTCCACAAACTGAAATTACGCTGGCAGAATATGAGGCCGCTCTTAATGTAACGGAGTTATTAGCTACCGCCCGGGTGTATCCATCGAAGGGCGAAATCCGACGGGCCATTCAGGGAAATGCGGTCTCTGTAAACAAGACAAAAATCAGTGATGCAAATCAGGCTACTGATTTTCAGTTACTTCAGGGTAAATATCTATTAGTAGCGAAAGGAAAGAAAAATCATTTGGTGAGAGTAATCTGAGGGAGCAGAGACATGCCATGGCATGTCTCTGCCTAAACCGTTACCATTCCTTCAAATACGCGTTCGGCTGGTCCAATCAGATAAATATCTTCAAACGTATCAGGGGCAGTCTGTTTAAAATCAACTTTCAGGTTACCACCCAATACTTTGATCTTTACTGGGCTTTGCATTCCTAATTTCAGGTGAGCAGTTAGGGCACAGGCTGTTACACCCGTTCCGCAGGAATAGGTTTCATCTTCTACGCCACGTTCGTAGGTTCGAACGAAAAGAGCATCAGCAGCGGTTTGCTCCACAAAATTGACATTAGTACCTCCGCGGGCTACCCATTTATCGGCATATCGAATAGCATATCCTTCCCGATAAACATTTAACTTTTCCAGCTTGTCTTTAAAAGCCACTACGTGTGGTGACCCCGTATTCATAAACGAATAATCAGGATATTCTTCTGAACCCTGGACATTACTCATTTTCAGTGAAATAGTTTCTGAATCGACAGAGGCTTCGTGTTCTCCGTCTACGGCAATAAAACGGGTCGTATTGCCAATAACGCCCAGATCATGAGCAAAACGTACGGTGGCCCTTCCCCCGTTTCCGCACATAGACCCCTCCCCGCCATCGGCATTGAAGTATTTCATTCGAAAATCATATTCCGAATCGGTTTGAAGTAAAATCAAGCCATCTGCACCAATGCCAAACCGGCGGTGGCACAAATGAGCGATTTTTTCTTTATCGATGGGGAAGGTACCTGCTCGATCATCAACCATAATGAAATCATTACCCGTGCCCTGATATTTATAAAACTGAATTTCCATGATCCTCTAAAGAATGAAAGTCCCGTAAGACTTTTCCTACGGGACTTTAAAGATAATTGAAACAGATTAGTTCAATGAGTGAACGATTATTAGTTGGCGTCTTCCCAGGAAACCGCAACCTGACGCTGTTGGCCTAAGCCTTCGATACCTAATTCTACAATATCACCAGGTTTCAGGTAAATAGGAGGGTTAAAGCCCAAACCTACACCATGAGGGGTTCCCGTTGAAATAATATCACCAGGAAGCAGAGTCATGAACTGACTCAGGTAACTGATGATTTGGGGAACTTTGAAGATCATCTGGGCCGTTGTCGATGTCTGGAAGGTCTTACCGTTTACTTTTAGCCACATAGGTAGGTTATCTACGTCTTCGAGTTCATCGGGGGTTACCAGATAAGGTCCTAATGGCCCGAAAGTATCACAACCTTTTCCTTTGTCCCATTGACCACCACGTTCGAGTTGAAATTCCCGTTCTGAGTAATCGTTCATAACTGCATAACCGGCAATATAATCGGGTGCTTCTTCTTCGGTTACGTAGCTACATTCTGAACTAATTACAACCGCCAACTCTACTTCCCAATCGGTTTTAACCGAATTGCGGGGAATGATCACATCATCATTTGGGCCGCAGAGAGCCGTTGTTGCTTTGAAGAAGATGATGGGTTCTGTTGGAATGGCTGCGTTGGTTTCTTTGGCGTGATCGGCGTAGTTAAGGCCGATGCAAATAATTTTAGAAGGGCGAGCTACGCAAGAAGAATATTCAATAGTATCATCCAGTAATTCCAGTTCCGAGGTGCCGTATTGGTCAAGATAATCTTCCAGAACGGCGATTCCTTCTTCTTCGAAAAAATATTCGTCCAGATCGTAAGCTCCGGTTTCTTCACCAAAGGCCTCAAAAAAAGCTTCAAGACTATAGGCTTTCCCGTCGATCAGAATTCCGGGAATGACATCTTCGTCTGTGACGTAGCGAAAGAGTTTCATTCTTGTTAGTTTTAACGTAATGATAACCAGATAAAATAGCCTCTGGCAATGAGTGGTTAAAGTTATGCCTTCTTTTGCGGAGCAAAGGCGGGTTTTTTTTATTACTTGGTAGTTACTTCCAGAATGGTATCCCAGGCATCTAAATTCAGGCCGTCCAGATAGACAAATAACCCTTCGGGCTGCTGTTTAAATTTCAGGGCTTTCTTTCCGTCATAGGTTGAAATGGTATTGACTTTCGCACTGAAATTGGGAATGAATAAATAACTGGTGACGGGTTTTTTCAGAATGTGCAGGTAATGCTGGGTATCACTTTTCTTTGTACTGACACCCCAATCCTGTGGGGGCACTATACCACCCCGTGTGCCATAAATGGTTTCTCCGTGTGTGTTAATCCATTCGCCTGCTGCCTGAAGGCGTTCTACAAACTCGGGCTGAATTTCACCGTTAGGCATTGGGCCTACATTTAAAAGCAGGTTAGCGTTTCGTCCGGCGGCATCAACGAGATAATGAACAATTTGCTGAGGGGACTTATACCGCTGATCTTTTAATACAAACCCCCATGAACCATTAAGGGTTTCGCAGGTTTCGAGTGGTAGAGTACTAACTGTACTGGTATTGTACCCAAAGGTGTTCTGGCCGGGAAGATCCCGCTCAAACATCTGAAAATCTTCGCCTTCAAAGGGGGTTACGTGGTGATTATTGCCAACCAGGGCGGCGGGTTGTAATTTATGAATCAGGTCATACGTACGACGCAGGTGCCAGTCAACGTGCGTTTTGCGGTCGTTTTTCTCGTGTTCATCCAAAGCCTGGTCCCACCAGCCATCAAACCAAATTCCAGCAATTTTGCCATACTCACCGCTAAGCAGTTCAGTCAGCTGGGTATCCATATAAGTTAAGTACTTCTCGAAATTGCCCGATTCAGGCCGTCCCAGATTTCGCCCCGTTTTGCCACGTGGGAAATAATCAGTACTATGCCAGTCGAGGTGTGAATGGTAGAAGAATAATTTAATTCCTTCTTTTTGGCATTCGTCCGCTAGCATTTTCAATACATCTTTCTGATAGGGGGTAGCATCTACAATATTATACTTCGATACTTTTGAATGCCACATGGCAAAGCCATCGTGGTGTTTGCTGGTAATGGTAATGTATTTCATTCCGGCAGCTTTCGCAATCTGTACCCAGCGTTTGGCATCAAATGCCGTTGGGTTGAAAAACCGGGGAAGTTTTTCATAAATCGGAACCTGAATATTCTGGTTATTCATTACCCATTCACCATCCCCCAAAATGCTATATACTCCCCAGTGAATAAACAGACCATACTTGGCATCCTGAAACCACTTGCGGGCTTCCAGGTTTTCGGGTGCTGGCTGGTACGTCTGACTGAAGGCAACTGAAGAGAGTGCAAACGAAAGTAAAGCACAAATGATACGTTTTTTCATAAATAAGCAGGCTTGATGTGCCCAAAGTCTATTCCCAATAAATAAGAAAAGGCTTTTGGTACGATACTCTTATAACTGGTGAAGAACTTTTGCCATTTGTTCGGCTACAAACTGGTTTCCCTGGTCATTGAGGTGCACGCGATCAGTGGTCAGGATGCCTTTTTCGTCGTTTTTAGCATTATGCTGAAGGGCATACTCATGAAAGGACTTGCGTAGGTCACAAACGGGAAGATTATTTTTTGCTGCAAGGTCACGGATAATCTGGCTATACCGATTCAGATCCCCATCCTGTTGATTAGAATAATCGGTACGTTCACCAATGGCGGCTGGTGTTGTGAGTATTACCTTGATATTTTGAGCTTTCAGCTTGTTAATAATGGCCTGATAGAATTTCTCAAATTTGTCGGGGTCCGTTCCTGTGCCCATGCTGGCCTTGTGCCATACATCATTAACACCTATCCAGATCACAACCACATCAGGCTTTTGTGCGAGCACGTCTTCGTCCATGCGTAGGTACAGGTCGTAAACTTTGTTACCGCCAATCCCTTTGCCAATTAGTTCATATTTTTTAGGATCAAGGATGGATTTTAGTTTCGTAATGTAGCCCGTTGGGTTAACGCCCGCTTGCGTAATGGAATCGCCAAAGAAAATAACTTTTAAAGGGTTATCAGCACGAAAGGCCACAAGCATTGTAGTGACGCATAGAAGAGCGATCAACTTTTTCATTGAGGTAAAATTTTGAATGGTTTGAGGTTTAAATTCATGGATAAAGGTAAGGTTGTTTAAGTATTTCACTCCAAGGGTATCGAATCTTTTCCAGTGAGGAATAAGTTCTTCACTGGAAAAGAATGACCTAATTATTTAAAGTAGTAAAGCCGCCGTCAATGGGGTAATCAACGCCAGTAACAAAACCAGAGGCATTTGAGCAGAGAAATAATGCCAGTTGTGCGATTTCTTCCGGTTTTGCCATCCGGCCAATAGGCTGGGTTGCTGAAAGTTTTTCGAACATTTCCTGTTCCTTCCCGGGATAATTCTTCGCAATAAATCCGTCTACGAAAGGAGTATGAACACGAGCCGGAGAAATACTATTACAACGAATATTTTCTTTAAGATAATCTTTTGCTACAGACATGGTCATGGCGTGAATAGCTCCTTTACTCATGCTATAGGCAAAGCGATCTGGTATGCCCACTAAAGCTGCAATGGATGCCATATTCAGGATAACACCACCACCGATGGCTTTCATTTTAGGGACAGCCGCAAATAAGCTATTGTAAGCACCCTTCACATTTACGTTATAGATGCGGTCCATATCGGCTTCACTGGTTTTTTCCAGGTTCCCTACGTGGGCAATTCCGGCGTTGTTAACCAGAATATTTACCGTATCAATTTTGTCAAATAGGGCTAATACTTCAGCCTGATTGGTAACATTGCAAACATGTACGGTAACTTGGCCACCTGACTGAATAATATCATCAGCAGTGGCTTTGGCTCCTTCTTCATTTAATTCTAAAATGTGAACGTGAGCCCCCTGCTGGGCAAAAAGTAAGCTAATCGCCCGTCCGATACCACTACCGCCTCCGGTAATAATGGCCGTTTTTCCTGTAAGATCAAACATATTCGAAACCTGTTTTATTAAGAGGAAGACACCTATGGTTGCTGAGATACCCTATAGGCTAGTTTTCATTTGAAGTTTTCTGTTTATGGAAAGCAATTTATAAACGGAAGAGACACAATTAACAAACCTTTTTCTGGAAAAGCGAAAAGAACAAGCCAAGAATAAGGGCTACCACGCAACCGATTAATACTTCGGCAGTACGGAGAAGGGCAACGTGCAGGGCTTCTTCAACCTGCACTTGCTGCATGATGGAAGGCGTCATGATAAAGATAACGGTAGAAGGAGCTAATTTCCAGCTTGAAGGGTACTTCCGGATTAGGGTGCTGAAGAGTATAGCGAAGGTAACGGCTGTAAACAATGAGTATAAATTGATACCAACCAGGAAGAGAAAGATAATTCCGATGGCACAACCCGTTACGGTATTAATAACCCGGGAAATAGTATTTCGTCTTAAATCACCAAAATCAGGTTCAGAAACAATGGCTACCGAGATAAGAGCCCATTCTTTCTTTTCAATCCGGAGAAGATCCAGAACAATCCAGGCAATCACGCCGCCCAGTAGAATTCGAAAGGCATACAGAAAAGCCGTCTTTTTTAAAGAGACGATTTCTGACAGAGCCTGAGGGGTTTTGAGTGTCATATATCGTTTCATGAAAGGGGTTCTGTAAATACAACAGCAATAGATTCATTTGAGTTTTTACTTTTTTTGTATATTTCCTGTAATATCAAGTATATTTTGACTATTTCTAATGGATATCTTCTAGATTGCAACTCTTTCTGACACGAGGTCTAAGCTTGGCATTTAGTCCATGTACATAGCAAACAGGCATTAGTGAAGAGTCAGAATAATGAAGTATAGTAGTGAAAGAGATGACGTGTGAATGTCAACTCGAAAAAGTTAAGTAAACAACAGAATGCCCTATCTTGTACTTGACCTTGAAATGACCGGTGGAGAACCCGGCTGGAATGAAATTATTCAGATTGGAGCTGTCTTATGCGATGATCAATGGAATGAACTGGGGCGTTATTTATCCAATGCCTATCCCGAGAATGAAGAGGCATTTTCAGAATATTCTGCCCAAATACATGGTTTAAGCCTTAGTGATCTGGACGATGCTCCGATGATTTATGACGTAATTCCGGAATTTGAGGAGTGGATTATGGAGAAGCTTGGTCGTTTGCGGGGCCGCACCCAGACACTGGATAATACACAATACCTGCGTGATGTAGTAATTTGTGGGCAATCGGTGATCAACGACATTAATTTCCTGCGTCTTGCATACCGGGAGGAAAAACTAAAATGGCCTTATTCCAACAAGCTACTTGATTTACACACATTAGGTTACTTTGTATTCGAAGTACTGAAGGCAAATGATAAGCCCGTACCCAGGTCATTAAGCTTAAAAGCGATTGCTGGTTATTTTGGGTTGGAACGCGAAGATGCCGAATTTCATAATGCTCTGGAAGATGCAGTTATTACAACCCAAGCCTTCCGGGAGGTATTTAAACTGGCCAAACAATTTAGAATCGCTTAAGGAACAGGGTCGTACCCATGACCGCCCCAGGGATGACACCTGGAAATACGCCGGATAGCCAGCCAGCTTCCTTTCCAGGGGCCATATTTCTGAATGGCCTGAATGGCATAGGCGGAGCAGGTTGGCGTATAGCGGCATGAATTTCCGAGATAAGGCGAAAGTAAAATCTGGTAAACTTTAATAAGAAAAATAAATATCTTTTGCATAACGCAGTATCATAAGGTATGATAAACAGGATAATAACGAATAAATGAACAAAAGTATGATCTAAATGGTACCCATAATGATTTACGTAGGTTGGAATACATGAAAGGAATATTTTCCTACTTTTGCCTTTACACCCGTATATTCTTCCTACAAAACTAGCGAGAACAGTGACGTTGATTAAATCTATCTCCGGTATCCGGGGAACCATTGGTGGAAACGTGGGCGAGTCCCTAACACCAGTGGACATTGTAAAGTTTACCGCTGCTTTTGGAACTTGGCTTAAACGTCAGTCGCCTCAAAACCAGAAAATTGTAATTGGTCGTGATGCTCGCCTATCTGGTGATATGGCCGCCCGATTGGTTTCCGCTACTCTTCAGGGACTTGGCATGGATGTGCTTGACCTGGGCTTATCTACCACTCCAACCGTTGAAATAGCGGTTCCGCCTGAATCCGCTGCTGGGGGTATTATCCTGACTGCCAGCCATAACCCCATTCAGTGGAATGCCTTAAAACTTCTTAATTCAAAAGGAGAATTTATTTCTGCCGAAGAAGGTGCCGAAGTATTACGGCTGGCGGATGCAGAGGATTTTTCATTTGCTGAGGTCCGGAAACTCGGAACGTATACGCAGAACGATACCTATTTGCAAAAACATATCGACGCAATTCTGGCTTTACCGCTCGTTGATAAGGAAGCCATTGAAGCAGCCAATTTTAGAATTGTGGTCGATGCCGTTAATTCATCTGGTGGGATTGCCGTTCCGATGTTACTGGAGGCACTGGGTGTAAAAAATATTGTTAAGTTACATTGCCAACCAACAGGCTTTTTTGCTCATAACCCTGAACCCTTGCCTGAACATCTCACCGATATTCGTAACGAATTACGAACAGGTAAGCACGATTTAGGCATTGTGGTAGATCCTGACGTTGATCGCCTGGCCTTTGTTTGTGAAGATGGCGAACCCTTTGGGGAAGAATATACGTTAGTCGCAGTAGCTGATTATATTCTCAAGCATACGGCTGGTAATACCGTCTCAAACCTTTCTTCGACTATTGCTCTGCGGGATGTAACCCAGAAATATGGTGGGCAACACTTTTCCGCTGCGGTGGGGGAAGTAAACGTAGTCACGAAAATGAAAGAGGTAGGAGCCGTAATCGGTGGGGAAGGAAATGGCGGCATCATTTATCCGGAACTGCACTATGGCCGCGATGCTTTGGTGGGGATTGCCCTATTTCTTACTCATCTGGCTAAGTTTGGTAAATCTGTTTCAATCCTCAGACGCTATTATCCCAGCTATTTTATTTCTAAAAATAAAATCGAGTTAACGCCTCAACTGGATGTAGATATTGTGCTGCAACGTATTCAAACCAAATATGCCCGACAACCCATTAACACTGAAGACGGCGTGAAAATTGAATTTGGAAACGAATGGGTGCACTTGCGGAAATCAAATACTGAACCAATTATTCGTATTTATTCAGAATCGGATTTTATGACGAAGGCTGAAAATCTGGCCAAGAAGATCATTCAGGATATTAAAGAAGTAGTGGCAACAATGTAGCCCGGTTGCATGTATGGTTAAAAACAACAGCGAGGGAAACCTCTCCATCGCTGTTGTTTTTTGTATGATGTTGATTTAGTATACCTTTATAATCGTCAATTTAGGAAGCGGTTACTGGTGTCGTCATCAACAACGATTAACCTGAGCAGTAGACGGCTTCTACCTTGAAAACAGTCAACCGAAAACGATTCAAAGGCCAATCTCACGCTCTAACCCAAACCTACGGGCACTGGTTTGCAGGGTTTGTAAAAACTCGTTATAACTAAACAGGCGGCCCTCAATATAATCTCGTTCATCTGGATCACAGAAAGTTAATCGTTCACGCAGTTCATGAATACCTGCATGAAGCGTGATGAGGACATCATGGACAAATTCGAGATATGTTTCAGGCGAATGCATACGTGATTATTTGTGAAGTAGAGCCTCAAAATGTGACCAGTCTATTTCCCGGAAATCGGCGATAACCAAGTCGGTAAGTGGGGCAAGTTCTTCTTTGGTGTGACTGGTTGCTAGACCCACTACCGGCATTCCAGCGGCTTTCCCTGCCTGAATACCCAGTAAGGCATCTTCAAATACTACACTTTCAGAAGCTCCTGCTAACTCAGCCGATTTCAGAAAAATGTCCGGAGCAGGTTTTCCATGTTGCACCATCGAAGCATCTACTACTACGTCAAACAGGGGTTTCAGACCTGACCCTTCTAAGGTAAAATGAATATTTTGGACTGGGGCGGAAGTCGCAACGGCACACCGTACGTCGTGCTCTTTCAAGAGGTTAAGAAATCCAACCAGACCTTCTGCCGGCTTTAAATTCGGAGCATAAATCTCCCGATAAAGCGATTCTTTTTCGTCAGTATACGTTTTGAGCTCTGTAGGTGTAGGCTTTCTTTTCAGTAGGAAAGAAAACGAATCAAAGGCATTCTTACCATTCAACTGGGTATAATACATTTCCTGGTCGAATGGGATGCCGTGATTTTTGCAAAAAGTAGCCCAGGCAATTTCGTGGTAGTACATATTATCAACTACCGTTCCATCCATATCAAAAATGGCCGCTTGTATGATCAAAACAATAGGGGTTTAAATGAGAAAAGACTATCGCTAAGTTATGATTAAAACGTAAGCCGTAGCCCATCATAAGCCAGACGCACATTTGGTGGAAGCTCGGTTTCTACTTCACGATGCAGGCCCATTGAGTGGCTAATATGGGTGATATAAGCTCTTTCGGGTTTAATTCGCTCAATTATTGCCAGAGCTTCGGGTAAGGTAAAGTGAGAAAGGTGCTTTGGCCCCTTATGAAGAGCATTTAGAATCAATACCCGGCAATTTTTAAATTTCGGATATTCTTCTTCCGGGATGAAATTAGCATCAGTAATATAGCAGAAATCCTGAATCCGAAAACCATATACAGGTAAGCGGTGGTGCATAACCCGAATGGGGGTAACCTCAATTCCTAAAACCTCAAATGGCTCATGAATGATTGGCTCCAGACGAAGCCTGGGAACACCGGGATATTTGTTCTCGGCAAAGGCATAACTGAACTCCATTTGGATCTGATCAAGTACATTGGCTTCTCCATAAAGGGGGATATCACTATTCTGACGGAAATTGAAAGGACGGATATCATCCAGTCCGGCAGTATGGTCTTTATGAGCATGCGTGAATAACACCGCATCCAAATGGATGATGTGCTCACGTAAGGCCTGGGTACGGAAATCAGGGCCGGTGTCAATAATGAAGCTCCGGCCGTTTACCTCTACATGAACAGAGACACGTAGGCGTTTATCCCGATAATCGAGTGAACGGCACACCGGACACGTGCAGCCAATAACCGGAACGCCCTGGGAAGTTCCTGTACCAAGGATGGTAATTTGCATGCTCGTTGTCCATACGAAAATGAGCCGGTTATCTTGTAGATAAATGGGCTCATTTTCAATTTTAGAATGATCTTATTCGGCGTCCGGTCCGCTTCCTGTTAATTCACGAACTTTCGCTACCAGAGCATCGAAATTAAGCGGTTTAATGAGGATGTCATTAAATCCGGCAGATTTGAACTCTTCGGGTGAATAGTTACGGGCATTGCCGGTGATGGCTACAATTGGAGTTTTTGCTTTCGCAGGATCAGGTAATTCCCGAACCCGACGGGCACACTCCATTCCATCCATTACGGGCATGTTTATGTCCAGCAGGATGATGTCAAACGTTTCTTTTTCCAGTAATTGTAAAACCTGTTCGCCGTTTTTGACAGAAGTTATTTCAAAATTCTGGAATTCCAGAATTTTCTTGGCCAAATTTTGAATAACTGAACTGTCTTCGGCGATAAGGACGCGTTGATAGGCCATTTTTTGAAAGTTGGATTTTCAGAGGTGAATTTAAATCGTCAGGCGAAATAAAAGCTATTTCCGCTATAATTAGATATAAAAAAAATCAAATTGTCCTGTACTGTTTATTTTGGTGTTGGAATCTCTTTGCAAATCAAATAGTTAACTAAACTTTTCGATTTGCCAAATCAGGAACCACATACCTGTCCGTTAAGATTGTAATTTAGGATTGTTGAGGTGGCGGGTTGCATCCCGGATGTTTTTCTTTTCCAGATTTCGTTCAAAGGCTTCCGTCAGATTGATCCCGGTCTGATTCGCCAGACACATCAGCACCCAAAGGACATCAGCCATTTCGTCACCAAGGTCCTTTTGTTTATCAGACTCTTTTTCGGATTGTTCCCCGTAGCGGCGAGCCATAATTCTAGCAACTTCACCGACTTCTTCCATCAATATAGCCGTATTGGTTAGTTCGTTAAAATACCTTACTCCAAGGGTTGTAATCCATTGGTCGACGGTTTGCTGGGCTTGCTCAATGGTCATAATATGCGTTAACGAGCGAATTAGTGAATGATAAAAATAAGTGAATATGTTATTGATTAACAGAATATTACGTGTGTATTTAACGGCATATTCACTAAAGTAACTAGATGCGATTTTTAGAATCAATACTGATCGTCACGGGGCCATCATTTACAAGAGACACTTTCATATCGGCTCCAAACTCGCCTGTTTCGATGGTTTTTCCTAATTCCTGTTGCAATTGCAGAATCATTTGCTCGTAGAGTGGAATAGCTGTTTCAGGTCGGGCGGCTTCAGTATAACTGGGGCGATTGCCCTTTTTTGTGCTGGCATATAATGTAAACTGGCTAATCAGGAGAATATTTCCCTGAACGGTTTTCAGGTCAAGATTCATTTTTCCTTCTTCATCACTGAAAATCCGCAGGCCCACAATTTTTTTAGCGAGCCACTCCACATCTTCGTTTGTGTCCAGGTGTGTTATTCCTAAAAGAATCATAAAACCCAGACCAATTTCTCCTTTGATCTGCTGATGTATAGTAACAGAAGCCTGACTAACACGCTGAATAACGGCGATCATACTGTGTAGCGAATGATAGAATGAGTGAATGAATATTGATTAAGGTAAATTATTTATCAGGTAGTTAAAATGGTTTATTACTATGGAATGAAAAACCATACTTTCAATGGTTTTATATCAGGCTACGTTTGCTCAGCAGTAATTGTACAGTAAATAGGCAATACCGAAATAGACACTGTACCCCAGAAAATCATTAGCAGTAGTAATAAATGGCCCTGAAGCTACGGAAGGGTTAATTCCAAATCGATCCAGAATAATGGGGGTAATAGTTCCGGTAAAAGACGATAGTAAAACAACGGCCAATAATGAAATGGCTACAACCATTGATAATTTAGCAGGATGGGAGAGCATTAAGTACGTAATCAGGAAAACGAATACCGCGATCAGTACGCCCTTTAGAATAGCTACCGAAAAGATCTTTAGCATCCGAGGCCAGAAATTTCCACTCAACGCTTTTTTATCACTCAGGATTTGCACCATAAATGAAGAGGATTGAATACCCACATTGCCACCCGTAGAGCCCACGATTGGAATAAACAAAGCCAGAGCCGGAACAAGCTGGAGCAGGTCATGCTCGAAAAAACCTAGAAATTTGGCAGCCAGCAAACTACCAATCATGCCAATACCTAACCAGGGCAAACGTGATCGGGTAATTTTCCAGACGGAGTCGTCTTCTTCTACCTCTTCTGAAACCCCGGTAATGGCCGCGATGTCTTCCTGGGCTTGTTCGGTAATGACGTCAACCACGTCGTCAATGGTAATAACACCAATGAGTCGCTTTTGAATATTGACAACCGGTAACGCGTCGAGATCATACCGTCGCATGAGTTCAGCTACGTCTTCGCCCGAGTCGTAGGTTGATGCGTAAATTACGTCAGGATCGTAAATATGTTCAATTTTACTACCGCGTTTGGCCAGGATGATCCGGGTGAGGGATACAATACCCATCAAGGTGTTCTCTTCATCGACCACATAGACAGCATATACCTTGCCTACATCTTCCGCCTGCCGCCTGATTTCTTCTACGCATTCTGTTACGGTCTGCTTGATATTGATTTTAATAAGCTCTTTTTGCATGAGCCCCCCTGCACTATCGGGCTCATAAGGCAATAAGTCAAGAATAAAACGGGCCTGTTCCCGGTCTTCTATTAAAGCAATAACCTCTTCCCGAATACGAACAGACTGTTCTTTAAGCAAATCAACGGCATCGTCAGAATCAAGAATGTTTACATAGCGAGCAATTTCAGCGGAGTCAAAATGTTGCAGTAATTCTTTTCGAGCGTCTGGTTCATAATTAGCAACTACTTCAGCCGCCGTCTCAATATCAAGTAAAGTAAGGACATAATGAGCCTGGGCTCCATCCAGTTCGGCTAATAAAACCGAAATGTCTGGAGCAAAAAGAGTATCTAACTCAGCCCGAATCTGGGTATTTTGATGAAGATCTACGGCCGAACGGAATTTTTCGACGTACTCTTTCGATAATTCAAATTCCATGATCAATACGGAAGAAAGGCTAATTATGGGTACTTCTACTGCCGAGCTTTGGCTGCCATGATGCTTTGTGCGAGTGAAACAAAATCAGCGACACCCAATTGTTCTGCTCGTTTTTCCAGAAGTGGGTGCTCAAAAACAATACCAAGGGGCTTTAATGCATTTCGCAGAGTCTTTCGACGCTGATTGAAAGCCGTTTTTACCACCTGGACAAATAATTTTTCGTCGCAATCCAGTTGAGTGGTAGTATTACGCTGAAGCCGAATAACGCCTGACTGTACTTTTGGTGGCGGATCAAAGGCCCCTGGTGGCACGGTGAAATGATACCGGATGTCGTAGAAAGCCTGCAGCAATACGCTCAAGATTCCATAATCACGGCTGCCCGGTGGTGAAGCGATGCGTTGAGCAACTTCTTTTTGCAGCATACAAACCACCTCAGGCACCAGATTCCGATGTTCCAGAATCTTGAAGAAAATCTGACTTGAGATGTTATAAGGGAAATTTCCAATAACGCCGAAAGGCTCCGCGGAAATAGCCGATAAATCCCAACGAAGAAAATCACGTTCATGAATCCGGGGAGAAAGTTCCGGAAAATGCTCGTGCAGATACCCAACTGACTCGCTATCTATTTCTACGACATGTACTTCATACTGGCTCTTTTTCAATAAGAACTGCGTCAGAACCCCCATACCCGGGCCGATTTCCAGCAGGGTACGATACGATCCTGAAAGCAAATCAGCGATTCGTTGACAGGCTCGTAAGTCACGCAGAAAATGCTGACCCAAATGTTTTTTTGCTTTTACTTTCATTCAATAGCAATCGGAATACTTTTTAGCTTTACTGACGTTAAAGTGAAAACGATACGGTCAGGAGTTTCAGCTATACCTCCCAAAAATACCCTGATTTTTTGTAGTTTTATGGAAAAAGAGTCTCCTTTAAAGCGAATAGTTCATTTAATTAAAGTAAGCAGTGAGGTGAAAAAGTCTTTTACTATAACGAACACCCCTTTTTAAGACCAATGGAACAGCCACCGTATGTGTCTTATGTAGAAACGCCGATAGGTTGGATGGAACTCTTTGCGACTTCCGATGCTCTGGAATCAGTGCAATTTGTGGAAGAACGAAAACGATCTATTTATACCCCGATTTTACGGGATGCTCAATTGCAATTAGGAGAGTATTTTGCGGGTAAACGCAAAGCTTTTAATCTGCCTTTGCGTTTACATGGAACAATGTTTCAACAACAGGTCTGGCAATGGCTGAAGGATTTACCTTTTGCAGAAACGGTTTCCTATATTCAGCTGGCTCGTGAAATGGGTGACGAAAAAGCAACCCGGGCGGTTGCGGCAGCGAATGCCAAAAACACCATTGCTCTGATTGTTCCCTGTCACCGGGTAATTGGTTCAGATGGCAAACCCGTTGGTTACGCCTGGCAAGTATGGCGAAAACGCTGGTTATTACAGCATGAACAGCGGTATTCCGGTACCGGGCAATTATGGTTATTTTAGGGTTATTGGGTTTGGAATTATAAAAATTTCCTAAACTTTAGTACAAACTTATTCAAATAGATATACTATTCGACTCAGGGCTTACAAACCTCTAAGACTGAGTATCATAATCGAACACAATATGGTAGCTGAAACTACGACAACCCTTCGGCAAACTTCGCCCGGGTTACCCCTTAATTCGGCTTCCTCTGAACTTCAGGATTTAATCCGAAATACTTCGGATTTAATCCAAATGATTGATCTGCAAGGAAGGTTCCTATACGTCAATAAAGCCTGGAAAGATACCATTGGGTACCGCTCAGCGGAACTGAATCAAATGAACCTTCGGGATGTAATTCACCCGGAGTTTATGGAAGAAACGCTTAGCCGGTTTGAAAGAGTAAAAAATGGTGAACAAATTCCTGATTTTGAAGCCGTGTATCGTCGGAAAGACGGCCGCCGTGTATACCTGACTGGTTCGGTAAACTGCCGATATGACGAAAACGGTCAGCCAATTGCTTTCCGGTGTATTTTTCACGACACGACGGCTAAAAGCCGGGCTGAGAAAGCTCAGAATCTATATTATCAGATTGCCAACTCTACGCTTTCTACCCGTAGTCTTAACGATTTGTATTATTTTATTCATGAGGAACTTGGTAAGGTTATTGATACGAAGAACTTTTTCATTGCTCTGTATGATCAGGTAAAAAATTACATTTCCTTTCCATACTATGTTGATGAATATTTCAAGGGAAAGTTCCGCTTTACAAAACGGAAATTAGGCAATGGACTAACCGAATACGCCATCGTAGCCAATCGGCCCTTAATGATTACAGAAGATGAGATACGGGAATTAGCTGACAGGCGGGTGATGTATATCTATGGGCAAATACCGAAAGTAATGCTTTCTGTACCCTTGCGGATTGGAGATCGGGTAACGGGTATTATTGGAATTAAGTCATACGAACGGACTAATAAATATGATATTCGAGACCTGGAATTGCTGGAATTTATTTCCGGGCAGGTAGCCATTGCCATTGAGCGGAAACAGGCCGAGGCGGAATTGGGCAAACAAACCGC
>JASGGE010000079.1:0-17486 GCA_047605205.1 Siphonobacter sp. | reverse complement strand
AAACACATGGATTTTCCTTCAGAACTTCGCTACACAGCTGAACACGAATGGGTTAAGCTTGTTGACGGTAATGTTGCCCTGGTGGGCATCACCGATTATGCCCAGGATCAGTTGGGTGATGTGGTTTTTGTAGAAATTAATACTGTAGGTCAGGACCTGGCCGCTAATGAAGTGTTTGGCTCAGTTGAAGCAGTAAAAACGGTTTCGGATTTATTTTTGCCAGTAGCTGGTAAAGTGCTCGAAGTAAACGAATCACTTAATGATGCTCCTGATAAAGTGAATACCGATCCTTACGGAGACGGTTGGATTATTCGTCTGGAAGTAGCCAATCCGGCTGAGCTGGACACCTTAATGGACGTTGCCGCTTACAAACAATTCATTGGTTAATCAGTATCTGAAGCATTGACAAGGAAAAAGGAATATCGAATGAACGATTCACACTTCATTCGATATTCCTTTTTCCTTGTCGGACCATTTTTGCTATGAATATTCTTTTTCGTTCCGTTCAAATCATAGATCCTCTGTCAACTCACCACGGCCAGACTGCTGATGTGTGGATAGAAGAAGGGGTTATTCATAAAATTGGTCGAAATCTGGCTAATGCATCCAGTCGTCAGGAAATACAGGCAGAAGGATTAACCCTTTCTCCCGGTTTATGCGATTTGCGGGTACATAGTAAAGACCCTGGCTATGAAGCGAAGGAAGATCTCACTAGCCTGAAACGGGCAGCCGCTGCGGGCGGGTTTACCAAAGTTCTCTTGCTGCCTAATACTAAACCAGTTGTGCAGAGTAAAGAAAGCCTGAATTATTTCAGTCGCTTTTCAGATCAGCAGATTGTACAATTCTTGCCCGCAGGTGCTCTGACATTAGGCTGTGAGGGCAAAGATTTTACGGATATGCTGGACTTGCATCATGCTGGGGCCGCAGCCTTTACGGATGGTGAGCACGCCATCTGGAATGCAGATATTCTGCTGAAATCTTTACAATACCTGGCCCAGGTGAATGGGCTGTTAATTCAGCGGCCAGAAGAACCTACCCTTACTGTTCATGGGCAAATGCACGAGGGCTCGGTGAGTACGCGTCTGGGAATGCGTGGTATTCCGATGATGGCTGAAGAATTAATAATTCAGCGGGATTTACGATTACTGGAATATGCCGTTGAGACGTTTGATTTAAAACCTCGTCTTCACTTTTCACTTATTTCAACCAAAGGGTCACTTGAGTTAATTCGGCAGGCGAAAGCAAAAGGCTTACCCGTTACCTGTGATACGGCGGCTCACTATCTGGCTTTTACGGATGCCGATTTAGTTAGTTTTGACACGCATTTGAAAGTGATGCCTCCGTTCCGGCCTGAAGCTGAAGTGGCGGCATTAAAAGAGGCTCTGGCCGATGGCACAATCGACGCTCTGGTGTCAGATCACCATCCGCAGGACATTGAGTCAAAAAATCTGGAATTTGATTTAGCCGATTTTGGCATTAGTTCACTAGAAACGACGTTCGCTACGGCTCTGACCTACAGTGGCTTATCGCTTGAAAAAGTAGTGGAGCTTTTTACTGTTCACCCACGTAAAATCCTGAATCGGCCTCAGGTGACAATTGCCGAAGGACAGGTGGCGGAGCTAACGGCATTCCAACCCAATCTGGAATGGACGGTTTCAGCTGCTGACTGGAAATCGAAAGGAAAAAATACGCCCTTTTATGGAAAAACGCTCCGTGGGAAGGTATTAGGTGTTGTGAATCAGGGAAAAAGTACGTTTTAGTTACATTACATGATTAACAAAACATTTATATTCTCAGCGATTTTCTTTGGAGTTGCAGCTGGCCTGGCCTGCTTCAGCTTTTTCTATATCTTAAAGGTAAATGATGCTATGCCACTAGGTACCCGGCGTAATATCGGCATGGTATTCATGTGGATTGGAATGGCCCTGGCCGTATACCGTTACTGGAAGAGTCAGCGTCAGCCACTCAATTTTCTGGTTGTATTGATGCTATGCCTGATTACCATGGGTATTGCCAGTGTTGTAGACGGGCTAATGGTAGTAAGTTACGTTAAATACATAGAGCCGTCCATGTTGTCTGATTTTATTGTTCAATTAAAGCGGTTGGCTCTGCAGGATCAGACGGCGATGAAGCGTGAGTTTGGAAATCAGGAAAATGGCGGTATGATCAATTACGATGAATTTCTGAAACAGATTGATCAGATTTCGCTGGATTCAATTTTCTGGAATAATTTTAGTTTGTTACGGATGGTCTTTCACTTATTGTATTCAGCTTTAATTTCAATAGGTTTCAGAAGACTTAGCATACAATAACCTACGTATTATGGAAACGAAACCTTCGACTGCCCGAGTTGCCCTTAAGTGGGGGATTATATCAGGAATCATTACGGGGATTTTTTCAATTGGCTACCAGGTTTTGAATCTGATGCCCGAAGATCCTCTACAAGCTAACGTAGGTTGGGGCTTACTGGTTAATCTGCTTCAGATCATTTTTACCATTGCGGTATTGTTTTTAGCTATTAAGGAATACCGAATGATGAATGAAGGGTATTTGAGTTTCGGAGAAGGCGTCGGAATATCGGCACTAACTGGTGCGGTCTGGGGAGTAGTATCTGGTGGTATTACGCTTATTTATACCCAGTTTATTGATAATTCGGCTCAGCAACGCATGTTAAGTGGGCTGCGGAATTCTTACGAAGAAAAAGGTATGACAGACGAGCAGGTTGATTCAGCAATGAATATGGTTGAAATGATGACCCAGCCCAGTTTTGGTTTTGTAATGACTATATTGATGGGAGTTATTATTGGTACCTTATTGGGGCTAATCGTCTCAGCGATCATGAAAAAAGATCGCTCTATTTTTTCGTAAAACAATTGACCCAACTCAGCCAGGAGCTCAATCTTACCACAAAAAAAGCCTTCAGATTGAAGGAAGTGAAAAACAGAAAACTAAATCAATCCGCGGGCTTTTACCTCCAGATATGTATTGATGGTATTCACGGTTAGCTTTTCCGGCGGTGTTAAAACAGACTGAATGCCATAGGTTTGAAGCTCCCGCATGATCTGTTGCTTTTCATAAACAAATTTTTCGGCGATCGTCTTTAAATAAATTTCTTCGGTGGTTTCAGCGGATTGGCTGAGTAAGGTACTGAGTTCGGTATTTTCGAAAAAGATGACAATGAGTAAATGATCCTTTGCCAGTTTTCGCAGATAAGGCAATACCCGATAAAGGGCATTAGTCGTTTCGAAATTGCTAAAGAGGAGGAGCAGGCTACGCTGGCGAATTTGCTTCTTAATGGTTACATAAAGTAGCTCATAATCAGGCTCCAGGAAACGGGTTTTCTGCCGATAGAGCAATTCCAGAATACGCTGTAACTGCCCGGGTTTACGATCAGCAGCAACGGTTCGCCCCATCTTATCTGAAAAAGTTACCACGCCGGCTTTGTCCTGTTTGAGTAAAGCAATATTACTCATGACGAGCGTTGCATTAATAGCATAGTCGAGTAAACTCAGCCCATTGAAAGGACTTTTCATGACCCTACCTTTATCAATCAGGCAATAGACAGACTGTGATTTTTCTTCCTGAAAGGCATTCACCATTACCTCATTTCGGCGAGCGGTGGCTTTCCAGTTAACGGTTCGTACATCATCGCCCGATACGTAGGGCCGAATCTGTTCAAATTCCTGACTAAGTCCAATTCGTCGTATTTTCTTTATCCCGAGTTCGTTCAGCCGGTTCGAAATAGCCATGAATTCATATTGTTTCATCTGCATAAAAGAGGGATAAACCGCTACTTTTTGTTGCTGTGAAAATTTGAACCGACGCTTGAGAATCTTCAGGGGGCTTTGTACATAAACATTCACGGCCCCAAAATCATATTCACCACGCTCTACCGGGCGAAGTTCATAACGGATAATTTGCTCTGCCTGAGCCTGAAGCGTAGTTTGGAAAAGAACATCTCGTTTTTGAAACTGAAAAGGTATTTCGTCAATAATTTCCAGCTGAACTGGAAAGCCATACCGATTTTCCAGGAAAATAGATACGGGATTATCATCTCCGTTGGAAAACCGATCAGCCGTTTCACGACGGGTAAAAAACGGGTTAGGGGAGGCAAAAAGTAAAACGCAGTCGGTTACTGTCACGAGTAGGGTGACAAAGAAAAAGATACGAACCAGCCCAAATAACCACGGCACCATGAAGGTTAGAAGAAATAGGAATACAAGGCCAATAAGCACCGTGAAAAACAGGCGGGACAAATAAAGCGAACGGATAAAGGTCAGAACAGAAGAAAACAGACCAGACATGGGCTAAAGGGAATGATACTCAAAGATAGAAATCGCTTTGGTACCTTCATGGCTTAAGCTCATTTTGACAGAAAAGAATATAAAAAAGCCCAGGATAACGACCTGGGCTAACAAAGTTTTGTTTAACGAAGCTTAGCAATTTCAGCCCTTACGAAGGTCATCAGGCTGGCGATGTGCTCTTTTGAAAAATCAAATGGAATATTAGCCGCCGCGTAGATTTCGCCGATTGGTCGGGTATAGCCTAATTTAAGGGCGTTTAAATAACCTTCTAATCCTTTCTTAGGATCTTCCTTGAAGTTTTTCCAAACCCCAATGGCACCTAATTGGGCAATACCGTATTCAATGTAATAGAAAGGTACTTCATAGATATGGAGTTGTCGTTGCCACTGACAGGCCTTGAATTTTTCCAGTCTGCTCCAATCAGTAATGGAGTCACTAAAGCGATCAAAGATGCGATACCAGGCCGCTTCCCGTTCGGCAATGCTATGAGTAGGATTTTCGTAAATCCAGTGCTGAAAGGCGTCGATGGTAGCCACCCAGGGAAGCGTTTCAATAATGTCCTCCAGGTGTTCAAGTTTGGCCCGGCGTAAATCTTCTTCATTCGGGAAGAATACATCCCAATGGTCCATGGTAATGAGTTCCATACTCATGGAAGCCAGCTCAGCTACTTCGCTTGGTACGTTACGGAAGCTGTTTAGCGGTAAATCCCTGGTAACAATGCTGTGCACGGCATGGCCACTTTCGTGCAGAATAGTAATCATATCCCGCAGATTAGTGGTGGCGTTCATGAAAATGAACGGTACACCAGACTCTTCCAGAGGATAATTATAACCACCGGGGGCCTTACCTTTTCGAGATTCCAGATCAAATCGGCCCATCGTACGCATTACGCGTAAGTAACTTCCTAATTCAGAATCAAGTCGGTCAAATACTTCAATAGTTTTGGTTAATAAATCTTCAGCACCGTTAAATGGTTGTAAAGGGGCTTTCCCGCTGGGATCAACCAGTTTATCCCAGGGACGTAACGCGTCTACCTGCAACTTATGTTTTCGTTCTGAAGCTAGTTCGTTCAGAATAGGCACAACCGTGCTGGCAACGGCTTCGTGGAAGTCAACGCAATCCTGAACGGTATAGTCAAATCGGCCAAGAGCGGCAAACATATAATCCCTGAAAGTAGCAAAACCTGAGTTTAAAGCTACCTGGTGCCGTAAATCACGCAGTTGATTTAATAGATCATCCAGCCGTTCGTGATCTTCATACCGACGTTCCCAGATGGCCCTCCAGGTTGTTTCGCGTTTCGTCCGATCGGGTAACATTAGTCGATCAGCCGCTTTTTGCAGGGTCATTTCTTCGCCATCAATGGTTACTGTCATGGCTCCGGCAATGTTTCCGTACTGGCTTTGCAACGTCTGAATCCTGGTAAGCAGTGGAATATTTTCTGAACGGAAAATTTCGATTTGCTGGCGAATCGCCCGAACGGTTACAAAGTAACCTTCTTCCGTTAATTCATCCAGATCCGGACTCATAACGGCTTTCTGATCTAAAGCGTTAGCGGCTTCAACCCAATGGGGCTGAATTTCTTCATTAAAAAAATTGAAAGCCTCGGCATATTCTGGGTTAGTTATGTCGGTGGTCATTCGGATATAACGCCAGGCAAAATTCTCTGACAGATAACTCTCCAGTTCTGAGCGATCCTGAAACCACTGGCGTAGTTCGTCGGCGGTTAGAATCAGGCGTTCTTTAAGTTCGTTAAAAAAAGGCTGGACGCTCGCCCAGTCTGTTAAAGTATACTCCGTAGGAAGAAACCGACGGGCACGTTGTTCAAGAGTCATGGGTAATGGTGATGATAATCGAAATAGATTCAGAAAAAGAAATGCCAGATTATAAATAGCGATCGGCCAAAGGTAAGCATTAACTTACGTATGAGCTTACCTGACTGGAAGAACCTCCACAAAACGATCGGCCCGGATAGAAGAATAATCAATTGGGTCGTTTAAACTGCGAATAGGAATAGAAACACTTACGCGTCATTTATGCCAGTCAATTATGTTGACTTCAGTAGAAGTAATTGGGCAATAGGATTTCTGCTTAGCGAAGCGTCACCAACAACGGCGGAAAGATTCAAACTTGTTTATTATATATCTCGCAGCTATTTAACAAAGCCATACAAACAAATGAGTATAATTTAAAAACGAAAATCCATATGCAACAAGATATAACGAGACTGAAGTTGGTAGGTTCTTTGACTAATTAATAGCGGATTTACTGTCAAAAAAGTGGCATTTGAACTATCTAGTATATTTTTTGTAGTCAACTCCAGCGAAATTTTTTCTTTATGCGGAACGAACCGAATAAGAGCATCTACAAAATGAAAGACATTTTGCCCAAAATCAGTTCGCCAATACATTGCCTCTCCCGTAACTAAAAAAAACCACTTTGAGGAAAGATTCATTTTAATACCAGCAACGGGCTTTAATATACGGGTACCTGCTACTACTTTATTTTCTTCAATTAATTGATTTAAATAATACTGAAAACCGAGTTCAGCATTAAAAAATCCATCAAAAGCCGTACTGGCATTTATTCCCAACTGAACCGTTTTTATGAACCCTGCTGTCAGGTGGCGTTTATCTATTAATCCCTGATAGCTGCCCCAATCATAACTGGCTTTACTCCGTAAGTTTGTCTCTATAAAAGGAAGGTATTTGTGCCATTGAAGCGAAGCTGTATATGAATCATTGGAATGTAAAGCCTTGGTCTGTTGGTAAAATGTAAATAAATTAGTAAAGGAAAGAGATTGCATAAGGGGTGAATGTTCTTTTAAATAAGATAACTCCACCCAAACGTTCCATTGATTTATCCAATCGACGAGTGTATAATTAATTAAATAGAGATCTGTTTTGGGGCGAATGATCGACGAATTACCGCTCTGAAAGGTACGGTATTGATTTAATATGTATCCCTGAATCACGTCACCTAGCGTAGATTGGGTAGGATTGCGAGCGTATAGAGCTAAAAGGTTGCTGTGGGTATTGAGTCGATACCGAAGCCCTATTGTAGATTTAAGATAAAGAAAATCCCAGCTTTGCCTCTCTTCTCGTAGATAATCCTGAACAACCAGGGATTGCCCCCCCAGTCTAACATTAGTTTGAATTTCCCAACGTCTCCACGGCAGTAGGTAAGAAGCTTCCAGAAAGCCCTGGGATTGAGAATAGCTTGTTTCATTCTGGTAATCAAGGGGAGCCTGCGTCCGATTCAGGGCAAGTTGTGATACGAGCAGTTCTTTAGACCATACACCGCCAATGCCAAGACTTATTTGGTGTTTGTTCAAAGTAGCATTAAGCCATTTTCCGCGAATATCAAGGAGCTGGGTATGGTGTTGAATAGCTTGGCGAGCTGAATCTGAGCCCACCCCAAATAATTCAGCAAAACGATCTGAAAAGACATTCAGAACTTGAGGTCGTTGCCGATTCAAAAACGTGCCCTCGAATTGAAAAGCCTGTTGGGGTGTAAAACGATGAATGAAACTAAGCGAATGTTGTAGAGAATGATATTGATCCCTACTATTTTGTACTAGTTGCTCAGTTTGTTCCGGATTTTGAGAAACGATCGCGTAGTTTGCCAGATTTCGTTGATTCTGCCAAGTCGAACGCCACTTCCAGCTCGTAGTAGAAGAAGGCTGAACATCAAGCTCTACTTGGGTATTCCATACCCGAGGCTTCCATACGAGGCCTTGTGTATCAATCACAGTAAGTGGGGTGGAAGTAGTCAAATACGCATTTTGTGTAGAAATTTGTTGCGTATTTCGGTCTTGCATACGATAAGTGAAAGCCTTGAGTTTGACGGTCGTACTTAGTGCATAATTGATATTGAAAGCTCCCACATTTACTTGATTCAAGTTATATCGTTCAAGAGGAAGCCCAGGTACAAAGGGTGTGGCATTTGCAATAAACGGCTGAGTTGAAACATTTGATTTCTGCCGTTTATCTTGGCTTAAATCTTCTTCAATACCAGGCACTGGATTTCTCCCGACATTATTACCCGTTCCGATTATACCCAGTTTTAAGCGATTCATTAATGAAAAACCATTTCCACGGAAGTCGTACCGATTTCTACTTCCATAGCCTATATCTGCATTACCGAAAAAAGCCTTTCGGTGATCAGAACGTAATACTAAATTCAGAACGGTTTTATCTGAGCGTACAAGCCCTTTTAATAGGGGCGAATCGGGCGTATTTTCGATGGCATCCACCCGTTCCAGTACATTAGCGGATAAATTTTTGGAAATCAGGCGATAGTTTTTAGAAAAAAATTCTTCTCCTTCTATTAATATTTTATCGATAGCTTTTCCCTTAAATGAAATGCTTCCATCTTCATTTACTTCAATACCTGGCAATTTTTTAAGTAAATCTTCGATTACTTTTTCAGAGCCATCTCCAAATCTTTGTACCCAATACGATGTAGTATCTCCCTGTTTGCGTATGGGCAAGGGGTGAGCCTTAACTTCAACTTGCTTTAATTCTATGGGCAATGGATCCAGTCTGAAAAGATGTTCTCGGAGCGTATCAGACAAGGTAATTGACTTATATTGAGCCTCATAACCCAGAGAATTTACAAATAAGAGAAGAGGTAACGTATCCCGTTGAAAGGATAATTGAAATTGTCCAAACGGATTTGTAGTAGCATACGAAACAAGGACAGAATCAGTTTGAATTTGATACAAAAGTACCATCGCCCCTGAAATAGGCTTTTCTTTCGTTATAATTTTTCCTAAAAGAATGGATTACCCACTACTTACTATAGGAAAATAAAATATGAAAAATAAAAAACAATTTCGGGTAATTATATTCATTAAAATAATGTGAATTAAGGTTATAAAACGCTCAGTTTGGGTATTTATCCAGGCTAAATGTATTTGGTGTAAAGGAGGTATGGCTGCCTAAAACACTTCCACTTCGACTTTTTCGGGAATTCGTTAGTAATTTTTTTCTAAAATCAATAAATTCAGAAACAGACATGACCTTTTTCTCAACGGGAGGTATGGTTTGTTTCGAAAAATCACCTGACTCGAAGGAATCAAATTCAAATTTAACTTCACCATCTTCTGAAAAAACTTCCAGAATAAGGCCCGGCAAGCCTCCGAGTTTCCAGGGACCATAAGGAACGGGGATTGTAGGGGTAAACCAGGCTACGTAAACTCGATTACGGGTTTGTGCTACGGCTTTCAAACACGAATAATTTCCAATTTTCTTGCGTTCGTTTGTTACTTTCCAGGATGTTGGCGAGAGGGCTTCTATGACTGGATAAGGTCGGGACATTACTCGTTCGGCTGATTGCAAAGTTTTATTCTTAAGATCGGTCGCATAATAAACAAACTGTTTTAACCCTTCCAGGTAAATATGATCTGAATGCTCTTCGGTATTTTTTTTGGCTCCTTCTTTCGGGGTTGCTGCAAATTGTTCTGTATAGAGTGCATGGGACGAAGTAAAATACAAGCGAGCATTTTGCCAGATAATTAGCAAAAGGTTTTCCAGCGGGTAATTCGATCTGGCGATAGCGTACCATTCCGCCCGATACCTGAGCAAGAAGCTCCGAAGAAATAATAAGAGAGATAAATAGAGAGAATAGGTTTTTCATTTGTCAAATTAAAGAAAGGAAGGAGTAGTTTTGGGAAAAGGCTACTCCTTCCGCTAATCAAGAGTTTACAAAGAAATTATTACGCATTGAAAGATTAAGGGCAGCTCCCTCGCAGGCTCCTGGTGAGTATCCAACCGCATCTCCTACCCATCTCCCGTTACAGTAAATATGATAGGTGAACGTACACTGTGGCTTAGCCATTAGCAATGCTCAAACCACTTACCATTAGCATGGCAACAAATAGTTTTTTCATGTGCATAAATTGTTCTAAATGGTGAAGGCAATCTTCTGGGCCCGTATCAGATTACCAATAGCGAAATTCTTTTGTAATTACCATATATCAAATACCTACAATTAGGTAATTTTCTACCTAATTGTAGGTATTTTTGCATAATTGGAAGGTTGTTTTCCGTTTCTTTGGCAGCAAACAGGCGAAATAGTAATGCTTTATGCTCCAGATCATAGGATCGGCACGGTGTCTCTTCCCTCCAAGCAGAGCCGCCGGTTTATTTCTTTTCAATGCCTATGAACCGTGTTTGATGCTTAAGTGAAGAAAATCCGCGATCTCCTGACTCTTTTTCTTATGAGCCAGGTAAAACAAAAAGATATGTTGCTATTGTGGGATAAGTTCCCTGTAGGGCGTGCATGGGTTAGGGGGGCTTTTTATCAAAAGTATTAAAATATATTTTTGCCATTGTTGGTGTTTAGTGAAGCGTCACCAACAACTGCGGAATACCTGATACTGCTAGAGTAGCATAAAGAAAAGAGGTAAATAACGTAGTTATTTACCTCTTAAAAACATAATAAATATTCCCGATTATCTTGTGGTGTAACCGCCGTTTGCAAAAATGGTTTGTCCTGTAATCCACCAACCGTCTGTTACCAAAAATTCTACCAATGGGGCAATGTCTTTGATGTCTGTCAATCCACCCAAATCAGATGCTTGTTTGTGGTAAGCTACTGCGTCATCACTTTCCTGTCCGTAGAAGAAAGGAGTATCCATTGGTCCGGGAGCAACTGCCGTAACGGAAATTCCACGAGAACCAAATTCTTTGGAAGCCGCTCTGGTAAAATGTTCTACCGGTGCTTTTGCACCTGCATAAGTAGAATAATAACCTGTAAACGCTGCCAGTAACGAAGTAACAATTGTATTGATTTTACCGTTGTCGTTCAGTTTTTTACCTGCTTCCTGAATGAAGAAATAAGCCACTTTTGCATTGATGTCGCTCATCGTGTCATATTCTTCTTCGGTGGTATTGGCAAATGGCTTTTTAAGCACTTTTCCAACGGTGTTTATCGCAATATCAACACCTCCAAATTTTTCGATTGTTACATCAAAAAGTTGGGTAATATTTTTCACGTTCGTCAAATCTGCCTGAAACAAAAATGCTTCTCCGCCTGCATTTGTGATGTCTGCCAAAGTTTTTTCGGCTTCTGCCTTTGTGCTATCGCTATTGTAATGAATAGCCACTTTTGCACCTTTTGCAGCAAAATTACGGCTGAGTAATCCGCCTAAGTTTTTTGCACCACCTGCAATAAGAACTACTTTTCCTTTTAAATCGTTTCTTGCCATTTTGTTTTAAATGTTTTTAAAATTAATACTGTAAAGGTGGCAAGCCGATATATTTATTTCGTGGTGAACTTTTCGGAAGTTTTGTTTTTTTATCGTTTGTAATAAGCCACGATACTTGCTTTTGCCAATGTATGGTTCCAAATATTAAAACCAACCAAAGCCGGAGTTGCATTTTCATCAACACCTAATTTATCGGTGCTTAAAGCGAAAACGGTTATTATGTATTGATGAATGCCGTGTCCTTCGGGTGGACAAGGACCGCCATATCCTTTAATTCCAAAATCCGTTATACTTTGAATAGCTCCTTTTGGTGCTAAATTGAGTTTGACATTTCCAGCGTTTGCTACCAACTCACGCACATTTGCGGGAATATCAAACACAACCCAATGCCAAAATCCGCTTCCTGTCGGTGCATCAGGGTCATACATCATAATGGCAAAAACTTTTTGTTCCTTCGGGTGCATTTTCCCATAATAAGTGCGGCGATTGATTATCTCCCGAACAACCAAAACCATTCAGTTCGTGTTTTTTCGTTATCTGTCCACCTAAATCTTTACTTGATAATGTAAAAGTTTTCTGTGCGAAAAGTGTTGTAGAGAAAATTAAACACAAAATCAAAATTAAATTTGCTTTTTTCATTTTATTAATATTTAAAATTTTTCCCAAAACTACAAATAACCACTACCCAAAGCTAAAAATAAATACGTTGACAGGTTGTTTATTCGTTTTTTATTGTTACTTTTTGTTTTCTTTTCGGAAGTGTCCGGGAGTTTGTCCAACGAATTTTTTGAAGAATTTTGAAAAATTGGACGGGTCGTAAGTCAGCGTTTTTGCTATTTCCGCAACGGATTTATCGGTTTTGGAAAGCATTTTTTGGGCTTCCTCTATAATTTTCAAATCGTAAAAATGACAAGGATGATTTCCTGTTTCTTTTTGGATGGTGTCGGTCAAATGTTTGTGAGAAAGAAACAGTTCACTTGCAATTTGGTTGATTTCCATAAATTGGTCAACATTTCCCGAAATCACATCTGCAATATGTTTGTCCAAAAAATTGAAATAAGATTGGGTAATTTCTTTGCTTCTTTTTAATATATCTTGTCCCATTTGCTTTAAATCAAAAAAATATTACAAAATTGCGATTTTCTGAAAAACTATTTATGGTGAACTTTTCGGTTTTTCTGTTATCTTGGTCTGCGGCATAAGACCACGGTAACTGAAAACGTTAGCTAAAAAATGAAAAGAATTGGAAGCACAAGCGAGATTCTTGCAATAAGGAGAAGTATATGCTACGAACAGATAGGCTTATTCAGTCAATCGCTCATTCATTTATTCACTCATTTATCAAGGTATGTGTGTTGTTAATTTAAAGATGTTTACCGATCAGTATCGGAAAGAAACGGAAGAGAGTAAACGCTTTTGGTGGTTTGATTCCGAAGAAGAAGCAGAAAATGAAAAAGAACAGCCGTTACCAGCTGTTCCGAAGGCTGATTTGAAAGAAAAGCTAGATGGTGATCTTCCGCTTTCTTGAGATGATGTTCCATTCATCTACTATTTCACCATGTTCAATAACGGTAGCAGTTTCGTATAACGCCACTGTTGGGCAGACGTGATAAGGAATACCGTACAAAACATCGCCTACCTGAATTTCTTTCCAGTTTGCTACTTTCAAAACGCCGTGTTCTTCGCTTTGGCTTAGCAATTCATAGCCAGCTAAATTCAGGAATTTAACACGCCGATTAACCGGATTTTCTGCGGAAACGGCTTTGTGTCCTAAATCAATGGTTATGATTCCTTCAGTGGGTTTGGATACCACTCGGGTTAATAGCACGGCGGCCCATTCGAAAAGCTGCTCTTCCAGGGCATCATCATAGCCCCAATCCCAAAGCAAACAAGTACCGGGACTGCAATATACGCCTTCACGAAGAGCATGAACGGTGAAGGAGGGAGTTCCTCCGGTAATAAGCATCCAGTTTTTGTTACGAATGTCTTTGATGGCGTCTAGTACTTTTTCCAGAGCTTCATTCACTTCTACCCGGCGTTCTTCAAAATATGGGTTTCGTAAGTGACCATCATAAATATGTAGACCTGCTAATTGCAAGTGCCTGAAGCCCTCCATTGCTTTTATTAGGGCTACTAACCCTGCCGTTTCAATACCAGTACGATTCATGCCGTCATTCACGTCAATAAAAACGGCTGCCTGTTTTTCTTTTTCTGAAAAGAAAGCCTCAATCGACTCTACTGCGGCATTATTATCTACCAGAGCATGAAACTGGGTATCAGGATACTTATCTATTAATGTTGCGAAACGCTCAATATTCGGCCCTACCAGTGGGTAAGCCAGCAATACCCAGTGAGCCCCTGCCATTGCTGCCATTTCGGCTTCGGCAATTGTAGAGACTTTGAATTTTGTAATACCAACTTGTAATTGAAGTTGTAAAACTTCAATAGTTTTATGCGTTTTAGAATGAGGAACTAAACGATTTGCATCGCCTGCAATGGCAATCATCATGGCAATGTTGCGACGAATACGATCCTGATAGAAGAGGATTCCGGGTGATGGAATATGTTCGGGATGAGCGACAGAATACCAGTTTTCCGACATGTGAATTTAGGATGACCCATTCAGTTAGCTTCATACCAACTGCGGGTAATTAGATAAACGCATTTAGAACCAACACTCCGGCTAACCCAACCAGTGAAACGATGGTTTCCATGATAGTCCAGGTTTTGAGGGTTTCTTTAATACTCAGATTAAAATATTCCTTAAATAACCAGAAGCCTCCATCGTTAAAATGAGAGCATATCAGGCTGCCTGCTCCAACGGAAAGAACCATTAATTCAGGTGAAACATCTGGTCTGCTAATCAGTAGAGGAGCCACCAGGCCAGCTGCGGTTAAACCAGCCACCGTTGCTGAACCGACGCATATACGGATTAACCCGGCCATTAACCAGCCTAATACCAGCGGATGAATCGGTAAGATCTGCAATTGTTCGCCAAGATACTGACTGATACCGGCTGTCTGCATAATTTCCTTTAAAGCCGAAGCTCCCGCAACAACCAGTAAAATAGGAGCACAGCCTTTGAAGGCCTCTTCCAGTTGTCTGCTTATGGCTTTCATGGATTCACCCCGATTAATTCCGAGGGTATACATCGCCAGCAATACAGACAGAAACATGCCGAAATACGGTTCACTCAAAAGCTGCACAGTGGCATTGTTTGGCAAGCTTGACTTGAAAATGGTAGTCAAGGCCAGTAACAAAACCGGGAATAAAGCCGTAACCAGACTAATTACCAGGCTTGGTAACTGATCAGTGGGTAGTTTTTTGACGGATAACAAATCCGGATCAAGCTTCGGATGATATTGCTTGAGCGTACTGCCGAAAATAGGGCCAGCCAAAGCAATAGCAGGGGTGGCAATAGTAATACCATACAGTAAGACCTTCCCCATGTCGGCCTGGAGGCGGGTTGCCAAAGCTGCCGGAGAGGGGTGCGGTGGTAAATACCCGTGAGCAACCGATAACGCCGATAACATCGGAATACCGACCGTCAAAATGGGCAGGCGGGTTGAGACGGAAACCGCCACGATAAGTGGAAATACGACAATAAAACCGGCATTGTAGAACAGCGGAATGCCAATGACAAAGCCCGCCAGGGCCATTCCCCAGGGAAGGTGTTTGGTTCCAAAAACGGTTACCAGAGCACCTGTAATGCGTTGTGCCGCCCCACTTTCAGCTACGAGTTTCCCCAGCATAGCCCCAAACCCCACAATTAATACGAGGTCGCCTAATGTATCGCCAATTCCTTTTTTAAGGGCTTTCCCAAGCGTGAGTACATCCAGACCGCTGGCTAGGCCTAAGCCTATACATACCAGCATAAAGGCAAGGAAGGTATCCAAACGAATGTATGCAATGAGAAAAATAAGAACAGCAATGGCCAGGCAGGTCAGGAGCAAAGGCATAAGGCTTAGGTAAAGAGGTGATAAATCATTTCAAAGAAAAGGGGTTTTAGCGGTTTTTCGAAGATTTTAGCGGAAGACACGTCTTAAAACAAATATTCTTTTCATGGGTTACCTGGAAAAGTGTTTTACTATGGCTGGAAATCGGCGGTCTGCCGGTTGTGTCGGGATCTGTAATTGCATGACAGGGCGGCGGCGTTACATCATGCATTACAAAGTGGACGGTTTATTTGATTGGGTGATTTTGGATCACCTGGAGGGTACTAATGAGGCTCGATGGGTATTCATTCAGAAATCATTAACAGAACTCCTGAAACTTACCGGAAAGTCTTGAAAAAAAGCTAGTGTTCACGTAAATACTGTATCAGTTTTTCCTGTAAAGCCTGAATGGATAAGGGACGCTGAATAACGCCGCCTTCCGTTGCCAGCATAATTTCGCCGCGTTCTTCGGAAACGGCAATAACGGCGGCATCAGTATGTTCGCTCATTCCAATTGCAGCACGGTGGCGGAACCCTAATACAGGTGAAAGATCGGGGTTTTCAGAAATGGGTAGCATACAGCGGGCTGCTTTAATCCGGCTGTCTGAAATAATAACGGCTCCATCGTGCAAAGGACCGTTTTTCTGAAAAATGGCTATTAATAAGGCCCTTGACAGGTGAGCATCCAGCGAATCGCCAGACTCAATATAACGTTTTAGGGAATCTTCTTTACGAATAACAATTAATGCTCCCGTGCGGGACGCCGCCAGTTTTTTAACGGCATCCACAACGGGCTGTAGTTCCCACGTGGTTTGATTTTCAGACTTTTGATTGAAAATACGATGCAGAATAGGGTACTGCTGCAGGTTAGTAGAACGACCCACAAAGAAAAGGAAACGTCTGATTTCCGGCTGAAAGATAATTACCAGGGCCAAAACGCCAATTTCCATAAACTGCCCTAAAATGGTGGACAGCAGTTCCATACCTAATGCCCTGACAATCAGATAAACGCCATACAGTAAAAGATACCCCAAAAATACCCGGCTGGCAATGCTTCCCTTAATCAGGAAATAAACCTGATACAATAAAAAAGCAACCAGCATGATATCCAGCAGGTCGAGGACATTAATATCTAAAAAGCCAAGTTTAGTTAACAGCATCCGGTATAGTTAAGGAGAAAGCGAACGTAAAGGCAACCCTGAAAATCGGTTACAGAGTTCCCCAAAAATAAAAGTTTAAGTCAAGTCTGAAAAGCAAACTTAACTTACGCTTGATTTCCAGTTGTCAGAAAGTAGGCTGCTTTTGTCTGGGTATACAACAGTTAACCTTTTATACTATCGCCGAAGGCTATAAAGAACAACTGAAAAGGATAATGCCATCTTTTCGCAATTGCCCAAAGACAGATTGTACAGGAACGTTCAATTTTCTGGTACGTGTAAATTCCCAAATGATTCTTAGTTTTTCATTTCTGCCTGATAAATGGCTTCTGCCGGTCGAATGAACTATTTTCCTGAATACCCGCTGTGCATAATGTGTATGCTCTGGTGGGGTATTGTTTAGAAATTGCTGGGAATCCCGTTTGGCAGTATCCTGAGGCACAACCAAAATCCGGCTGAAGGCAGGTACGTTCGCACCTTACCTGGTGCTGAACTTAACACTAACACAGGACGAAAGGCAGAAAAGGCTCAATCCTAGAGATCCCACTGTTTTTTGCATTCAGTATCATTTACATAAATGATACTGCTGGATTGAATATAAAAGCTTAATGAAATATCTAAAACATTATGCCTAATTTGAGGAGCCTGTATCTGTAAAATAATAAATGAGAACTTAGCCGTTGTGAGTCTAATCATGAATTACTTCGTGTCGTTATTTTTATTTGTTCAAAACAAGAAAAGGGCTAATTTTCATACTTCGTTTGGATATGACGGATTTGGAGATTGTGCGAAGAGAACCCAACGTCAGGTGAAATCAGGTTTTAAGACGATAAGCCTAAAAAATTTTACTCTTTTTGTTAAAGAACGGTAGTGATGGAGG
>JASGGE010000078.1:0-17523 GCA_047605205.1 Siphonobacter sp. | reverse complement strand
TCGCCAATGCGGATGTTGCTTATATATCCGGATTGTACGATCAATATCAACAAGACCCTGCCAGTGTAGCTGAGAGTTGGCAGAACTTCTTTAAAGGGTACGATTTTTCTGCCTTATACGGCGAAAAAACAGTTACCAATGGAGCTATCAATGGTTCAGCAAAGGCTAAACCTGCCGACTCTGAAACGATTGCGAAAGAAGGTTCTGTTCTGAGCCTGATTAAAGCCTATCGTTCACGTGGTCACTTACTGGCTAAAACCAATCCACTGGACCACCCTCGCAATGTAGATGCTCGTCTGACCCTGGAAGATTACAAACTTTCTGAAAAAGACCTGGATACTACTTTCGAAGCGGGTCATTTCCTATTAGGCCGTCCGGCTACGTTACGTGAAATCATGGCTGCCCTTGAGAAAATTTACGCGGGCAAAATTGGTTTTGAGTACATGTATGTACGGAACATGGTTGAAAAAGAGTGGCTGCGGAATCAGATTGAAAAAGCCGCTTTAGTGTTTGACCCAACGAAAGAAGAAAAAGAACGGATTCTGAAAAAACTGAATGAAGCCGTTACGTTTGAGCAATTTCTGCACACAAAATTCCTGGGTCAGAAACGTTTCTCCCTTGAGGGGGGCGAGTCAACCATTCCTGCACTGGACACCATCATTAATCACGCAGCCGATTTAGGGGTTGAAGAAGTAATGATTGGGATGGCTCACCGCGGACGTTTGAACGTACTTTCCAATATCATGCACAAGTCATACGATGAAATCATTAGCGGTTTCGTGGGTCAGGTGCCTGAAATTGAAGAAACCCTTCCAGACGATATCAACTTTGGTGGTGACGTAAAATACCACCTGGGGTATTCAAGTCTTCACCTAACCCCATCGGGTAAAGAAGTAAGCCTCAAGCTAGCCCCTAACCCTTCTCACCTCGAAACGGTTAATCCCGTTGTGGAAGGGTTTGTGCGTAGCCGGGCCGATGGCATTTTTGATGGTGATTACGACAAAGCAATGCCCATCCTTATTCACGGTGATGCCGCTGTGGCAGGTCAGGGTATTGTCTATGAAGTAACGCAAATGGCGAAACTTCCGGCTTATACAACGGGGGGGACGATCCACTTTGTGATTAATAACCAGATTGGCTTTACGACTGATTCGGAAGAATCCCGCTCAGCCATCTATTGTACCGACATTGCGAAAATCATCGATGCTCCGGTTTTCCACGTAAACGGGGATGATCCGGAAGCGGTGATGTTTGTTTCTAAAATGGCCGTTGAATACCGTCAGGAATTTAATCAGGACGTATTCATCAATATGCTTTGCTACCGTCGCTGGGGGCACAATGAATCCGATGAACCTGCATTCACACAGCCCACAATGTACGCTCAGATCAAACTGCATAAAACCGTTCTGGAATTATATAATGAAGAACTGGTAAACCGTGGTAAGATTGATGCGAAGCTGGCCAAAGGAATGGAAGCCGAATTCAAGCAATTCCTGCAAGACCGTCTTGATGGTGTCAAGCAGGCTGAAGCCCCAACCTTCCATCCTCTTAAATTAGACGAAGACTGGAAAGCCTTGCGTTATGGTTCAGCCGAAGATTTTGAACAATCGCCCAATACAAGTGTACCCCGCGAGGTTCTGGACAAAATCTACAATGCTCTGATTACGCTTCCCGAAGATTTCAAACCCCTGAAGCAGATCGATAAGCTTATTGCTGACCGTAAGAAGCTGTGGGAAGAAAACGGGCAGGTAAACTGGGCTACTGCTGAATTAATGGCTTATGGCTCACTGCTGCTGGAAGGCAAAACCGTTCGGATGACCGGTCAGGACGTGCAACGCGGTACTTTCAGTCACCGCCATGCTGTACTTCATGACACCGAAACGAATAAGACCTATACACAAATCAATAATGTAGAGGAAAGCCAGGAACAGATGCAAATTTACAACTCCCTGCTTTCTGAATACGGCGTTTTAGGTTTTGAGTTTGGTTACTCAATGGCCAATGCTCATGCTCTGGTTATCTGGGAAGCCCAGTTTGGTGATTTTGCTAACGGTGCCCAGATTATTATTGACCAGTTTGTCAGCTCCTGTGAATCAAAATGGGGTCTGCAAAATGGTTTGGTAATGTTGTTACCTCATGGGTATGAAGGCCAGGGCCCAGAGCACTCAAATGCTCGCCCCGAACGCTTCCTTCAACTTTGTGGTGATTACAACATGGTGGTTGCAAACGTCACTACACCGGCAAACATTTTCCACTTAATGCGTCGTCAGCTAACCTGGAATTTCCGCAAACCACTGGTCATAATGTCACCCAAGTCGATGTTACGTCATCCATTGAATATTTCAGCCATTGATGATCTAACAAATGGAAGCTTCAAAGAAGTCATTGGTGATCCATACGCCGATCCGAAAAAGGTAAAGAAAGTCTTACTGTGTACTGGTAAGATGTATTATGACTTGCTGGAAAAACAACAGAAAGATGAACGGAAAGACGTTGCCATCGTTCGAGTAGAACAATTACATCCCGTACCTCACAGGCAGATTGAAGCTCAACTAGCAAAATACAGTAAAGCTAAGATTTACTGGGTTCAGGAAGAGCCTAAAAACATGGGTTACTGGACATTTATGCTACGTGAGTTTGGATGTGGTGTACTGGAAGTTATTTCCCGTAAATCAGCGGCCTCGCCTGCCACGGGTTTCTTAAAAACTCACAGTGAAGAACAGGCTGCTTTAATTCAGGAAGCATTTGCTTAATTAAAACCAAAACGGGGAAATCAGAGCGAAATACTGCTGGTTTCTCCGTTTCATAGATTAACTATATCGAATCCGAACGAACTCCCTACGGGAAAGTACCAAATCATGGCAATCATCGAAATGAAAGTCCCCGTCGTAGGGGAATCCGTTACCGAGGTTACCATCGCCACCTGGAATAAAAAAGACGGCGATCAGGTAAAAATGGACGAGGTTTTATGTGAACTGGAATCGGATAAAGCGACATTTGAATTACCAGCGGAGGCTGCTGGTACCTTGCAAATCAAAGCAAAAGAAGGAGATACCCTACCAATCGGTGCAGTAATCTGTAGTATTGTCACGGATGATTCAGCGGCAAGCAATGGAGCTCCTGCTCCGATAGCTCCTGCTGAAACACCTACTTCTGCCGAAAAAGCTCCTGGGTCACAGGCTGTTGCCCCGGCTCCAGAAAGTACGAAAACCATTGAAGTAAAAATTCCGGTAATGGGTGAATCAGTGACTGAAGCAACCATTGCCAGCTGGACCAAGAAAGAAGGAGATCTCGTGAAGATGGACGAAATCCTTTGCGAACTTGAGTCTGATAAAGCTACGTTTGAATTACCTGCTGAAGCGACTGGTACGCTTCATATCATTGCTGAACCAGGAACTACTCTGCCCATTGGGGCAGTTGTTGCCACCATTGCAGCCGGTGCGTCGGCTCCGGCCAGTACCCCAGCACCCGCTACACCTGCTAGCAATAACGTGGCAGTTACAGCAGATAAAACCTCTGGAGTAACGCCAGTAGCTGCCGCGATTCTGGCAGAAAAAGGTATTGATCCTAAAAATATTCAGGGTTCTGGAGAGGGTGGTAAAGTAATGAAAGTCGATGCTCTGAAGGCATCTACTACTCCCAAAGCAGAAACTCCCAAACCGGCCACTCCAGCTCCTCAGCCTGCTGCTCCAGTCGCCACGGGTGCTCGCCCAGAACGCCGACAACGCCTAACCGCCCTGCGGAAGACGATTGCCCGCCGTCTGGTAGCGGTGAAAAATGAAACAGCTATGTTGACTACCTTTAACGAGGTAGACATGAAGCCAATCATGGATCTGCGGACTAAATTCAAGGACAAATTCAAAGAAAAACACGGCGTAGGCCTTGGCTTTATGTCTTTCTTCACGAAAGCCGTTTGTGTTGCTCTGAAAGAATTTCCAGCCGTAAATGCTTCTATCGATGGTGACGAAATCGTTTACCACGATTACGTTGACGTATCGGTTGCTGTTTCTACGCCTCGTGGTCTGGTTGTACCAATTCTTCGGGATGCAGATCAGCTCAGCTTCGCTGGTGTTGAAAAAGGTATTGTTGATCTGGCAGTAAAAGCTCGTGATAACAAACTGACCATTGAGGAAATGACAGGGGGTACCTTCACCATTACGAATGGTGGGGTATTTGGTTCCATGATGTCTACACCAATCATCAATGCTCCACAGGTTGCTATTTTGGGTATGCACAACATTGTTGAGCGTCCGGTAGTAGTAAATGGTGAGATCGTCGTTCGGCCAATGATGTACGTAGCCCTTAGCTACGATCACCGCATTATTGATGGACGCGAATCGGTAAGCTTCTTGGTTCGGGTAAAACAACTTCTCGAAGAACCTACTCGTTTGTTATTAGATGTTTAGTCGTTTATGAATGCCGTGAAATCCCCGCTTTGGTACCTCTAAGGCGGGGATTTTCATTCTGACCTTTATGAAAAAAATAGTTTGTCTTCTATTAGTCCTGGCAGGTTGTACTCCTAAAACGTACCTGCACATCCCCCAAAATGGGCTGTCGGCCTTTCTAAAACCAGGAAATCCAACACGAATCAGTGCTCATCGGGGCGGTGGTGATTACCCAGGCTACCCCGAAAACTGCATTGAATCGTTTGCTTATCTGGCAAATAAAGCTTCCATGATTATTGAGTGTGATATTGGCTTGACGAAAGACAGTGTACTGGTTATGCTACACGATGATGTATTAGATCGGACAACCACTGGCAAGGGAAAGTTAAACGCCGTAACTTATGAGTACACTCAGACCCTTTTCCTGAAAGATAATGCCGGGACAACGACCAAATTTCGTATGCCGACCCTGGAAAACGTATTACGCTGGGGAAAAGGGAAGGTAGTATTTACCCTTGATATCAAACGCTCCGTACCTTTTGAAAAAGTGATTGATATGGTTCATAAAACGCATACTGAAGATTATGCCGTTATCATCACCTACAATGCTCAGGATGCAGCGAAAGTACATAAGCTTGATCCGAATCTGATGATTTCTGTGACAATTCGGAACAAAGAAGAATACAATCGCCATCATGACTTAGGTATTTCAGATAACCGCATGGTAGCTTTTGTGGGTGTAACCGAGCCTTCACCAGAGCACTATACTTTTTTACACGAAAAAGGGATTCCCTGTATTTTAGGAACATTAGGAAACCTTGATAAAATGGCTCAGGCCAAAGGAAACAGGCTGTATCTGGATTTTGCCAAACACGGAGCTGATATTATGTCAACGGATCGTCCTCTGGAAATGGCGGCAGCATTAATGAAATAGAAAAAGGCCTACTCATTACCGAAACTGCCCTGAAAACCTGGTATATACTCATTCATTGGAAGACCCTCCCTTTTTAAATTCCATTACCTTACTGCATAATTTGCTTAATCTCGTTCAATTTCAATAAAGCCTCAATAGGTGTCAGGGCATTGATGTCTATCCGGGTTAAGAGCTCTTCTATTTTTTCAAAGCGAGGATCTTTTTCAGCTCCAAATAAACTCATTTGAAAAGTAGGAATGGCTTTAGGTACTTCCTTAATCCGTTCGGCGTGTTTTTCCTGGATATGATCCTGTTCCAGGTGTGAGAGAATTTCATTCGCCCGATTCACAATGGTTGCGGGCATCCCCGCCATTTGGGCTACGTGAATGCCAAAGCTATGTTCAGAGCCACCGGGTTTTAGTTTCCGCAGGAAAATCACCTTATTCCCCGCTTCTTTTACTGAAACATTAAAATTCTTGATTCGGGGAAAATCTTCAGTTAACTGATTTAATTCGTGATAATGTGTAGCAAATAAGGTTTTAGGACGAATACCTGCCATGTTATGCAAATATTCGGTAATACTCCAGGCAATGCTTACGCCGTCATAAGTGCTTGTTCCCCGGCCAATTTCGTCCATTAAAATCAAACTGCGGTCACTTAAATTATTGAGAATACTAGCCGTTTCGGTCATTTCTACCATAAAAGTACTTTCTCCACGGCTTAGGTTATCTGAGGCTCCTACCCGTGTAAAGACCTTATCAACCAGCCCAATTGTAGCTTTCCTGGCTGGCACATAACAACCAATTTGAGCCAATAATACAATCAACGCTGTTTGCCGTAACAGAGCCGATTTACCAGCCATATTGGGGCCTGTAATCATAATAATCTGCTGGCTTTCATCATCCAGAAATATATCATTGGGTATGTAGCTTTCACCCAATGGCAATTGCTGTTCAATAACCGGATGCCGCCCTTCTTTAATCTCAATTGCTTTCCCTTCGTTTACTTCTGGTTTAGCGTACTTGTATTTGCGGGCAATCTGGGCAAAACTCAACAATACATCCAGCATAGCCAACACACGTGCATTTTGTTGAATCGGCCCTACATACTCGCTGGCGGTCTGAATCAGATCGTTAAAAATGCGTTGTTCAATTACAAAAATTTTATCCTCTGCTTTTAGAATCTGATCTTCGTACTCTTTGAGTTCAGGGGTGATATACCGTTCCGCATTGACCAGCGTTTGCTTGCGAATCCAGTCATCCGGTACCCGGTTTTTATGAGCATTGGTTACTTCTAGATAATAACCAAAGACTTTGTTGTAAGCAATTTTCAGCGACCCAATCCCCGTTCGAATAATCTCCCGGTTTTGTAGATTCACCAGAAAGTCTTTACCAGAATACGCAATTTGGTGCAGTTGATCCAGTTCAGGGTCAATGCCTGATTTAATCATTCCGCCCTGCGTTGTTACCAGTGGTGGGTCTTCGCGTAATTCCGCGTCAATTTTTTCAAGCAAAAACTGGCACGGGTTAAGTTGATCGGCGTATTTTTTAAATAAGCTTACCTGCTCACTACGTTGCTGTAAAAAGGCCCGAATGGGTTCAATATGAGTGAGGGCCCGTTTGAGCGTAAGCATTTCGCGGGGGTTAATCCGCCGAACGGCTACTTTAGAAATCAGACGTTCCAAATCGCCGATTTGCTTCAGGTGCGTTTCCAGTATTTCAGCCAGCTCAGAATCGTTGAGTAATAGCTCAACGGTATCCAGTCGCTCGTGAATAGGCTTTAATTCTTTTAAAGGAAGTACCAGCCATTTCCGCAGCATCCGGGCTCCCATAGGCGTCAGGGTCTGGTCAATAATCTGAATCAGGGGTACGCCGCCATCTTGTTGAGCTCCCACCAATTCCAGATTCCGAATCGTGAATCGATCCAGCCAAACGTACCGTTCTTCTTCCAGCCGTGTTAATCGGGTTATATGGCCAATCTCTTTATGCTCAGTGGCCGCCAGATAATGCAGAATAACTCCCGCCGCTATAATACCTTCTGTCAGACTTTCTACCCCAAATCCTTTAAGCGTGGTCGTCTTGAAATGACTGGTTAACAATGGATACGCAAAATCATACGTAAAGGCCCAGTCTTCCAGTTGATAGGTATTGAACTTATCCCCGAAAAAACCCAGAAACTCTGAGCGATTTTTTTTACAGAATAATACCTCTGCCGGACTAAAACTCTGCAATAATTTTTCAACATAAGCCGGATTCCCCTGAGCCGTCAGGAATTCACCCGTAGACGCATCTAAAAATGCAATACCGATACTATCTTTCTGAAAATGAACCGCTGCCAGATAATTATTCCGGCGAATGTCAAGTACATTATCGTTAAATGAAACCCCGGGGGTAACCAGTTCCGTTACCCCTCGTTTGACAATACCTTTGGCGGTGGCAGGGTCTTCCAGCTGATCGCAGATAGCCACCCGCTCACCTGCCCGTACTAATTTAGGTAAATAGGTATCTAACGCATGGTGCGGGAAACCAGCCAAAGGTGTTTCTTCTGCCCCACCGTTATTACGTTTGGTTAGGGTAATTCCCAGAATTTTACTGGCTCGTACGGCATCTTCCCCAAATGTCTCGTAGAAATCCCCCACCCGAAACAGCAGAATTGCTCCCGGATATTGAGTTTTGATTTGATTGTATTGCCGATTGAGCGGCGTGTCTTTCTTCACCGTAGCTTCCTTCGAGGGACGAGCCATAATTGATCAATGATTTCCTGAACCACCCGGCCCAAGAGAACAAATATAGCAAATAGAGAAGGGCCTTTTCAAGCCAGAGGATTGATTCATGAATTGTTCAGGTTCGTTTCTACTAAGCTTATTTTAGTACCGAACAGGTTTCATCGGGTATCACTTTTTTTTCAGGCTTCGGGAACTTCTTCTACATAAAACTTGTAAATTTGCAACCAAGTTGCAAAAGCTATGAAATCGATTGTATATGCTTCCACGTCCGTACTGACCATCATAACCCACTGGTTATGCTGTTTGTTACCCATTGTGGCAGCCATGATTGGATTAGGAGGTTCTTCCACTCTACTAAATTGGGTACTTCAGTATCGCTATTATCTCATTGGGTTACAGATTGTTTTCATGAGTTGGTCTTTTTATCATTTGTATTTTCAAGGCCATACTCATTTGAAACGTGAAAAGGTTGTTCTCTGGATATTGCTTGTTATTTCAGTAGTGGCCTGGGCCATTCCTCATCAGTGGTTAATGTCTCAGGATCAGCAAATTGCCTCTCAGCAGGTACAACGCGTTTTCAATGCTCGCAAAGTAACCCTGTCATTCCAAACGGATAAGTTACCTCAGCAAGTTGAAAAAGAACTGGAAAATGTAACTGGGGTACTGCAGTTCAAACCCGTAGAAAGTGGTATGGTTTCGGTGCGGTACGATTTCCGGCAAATCAGTAAAGATCAGCTACTGCAGGAATTTCGTCGTCGGGGTGTTGAAGTAGCAGAAGTACAGGCAAACTGAAACCGTTTACAGGTTTGTTGTGTCATCTGATTCGTTATATATTTTTATCGTCCTGCTGAAATAAAAACTGTAAATCAAAAAATTCATGTATAAAGCCCTCCTTACCTTTTTTGCCCTGAGTGTTGCTCTGGGTGCCTGCAAAGAAAAAGAAGATCCGCAATTGAAAGAGGCGGCTGCTATTCACAACGAAGCTCATGAAATCATGGAAAGTATCGAGCCCCAGGTTAACTCTATTGATAGTGTCCAGACGGCTTTACTCGAAAAAAAGAAAACAGCTAAAGACACCGCTGCCTATACTACGGTGCTTACGGCTCTGGGAAAAGTAAAAGCCGATTTTAAAGAATGGGAAGAAAATCTGGTAACTGTTCCGGGTATCGAAGAACATGAGCACGAAGAAGGTGAAGGGCATGAGCATCATCACCATCATGAACATAAAAAAGCTCCTGAAGTAGCTCCTGATCAGCACCTGGCTATTCAGAAAGAAATTAAGAAAAACATTGAACTGATTCAGTCAGAACTCAAAGCAGCTAAACAACAGGCTGAGGCTCTTTTGAAATAAAAATAGTTAGTACAAAAAGACGCGGGTGGGCCTGCGTCTTTTGTATTTATTATCTTTTACACATGCTTAATACTTGGGACGAACACTTTATGCAACGGGCCCTTCAGCTGGCTCAGCTGGGTATGGGTCAGGTGGCTCCTAACCCCATGGTAGGCTGCGTTATTGTTCATGATAATCAGATTATTGGAGAAGGGTGGCATCAACGCTATGGACAGGCTCATGCCGAAGTGGTGGCACTCAACAGCGTAACCGAACGGCATTTATTACCTAAAGCCACTGTGTATGTTACACTTGAACCCTGCTCACATTATGGGAAAACGCCACCCTGTGCCGACCGCTTGATTCAGGAAAAAGTAAAACGGATAGTAGTATGTAATGATGATCCAAATCCTCTGGTTGCCGGAAAAGGGTTTCAGAAACTTCGTGATGCCGGAATTGAAGTGGTAAGAGGTATTTTAGCAAACCAGGGCCGATTTATCAATCGACGTTTCTTTACCTATTTTGAGCAGAATCGCCCATATGTAATCCTGAAATGGGCCGAAACTGCTGATGGCTTTTTGGCCGCTCCTGACTACCTCCCTATTCAGATTTCAAATGCTCTGTCGAAACGGCTTGTGCATAAATGGCGTTCTGAAGAAGCGGCCATTTGGGTTGGCACCAATACCGCCCGACAAGATAACCCACACCTGAATGTACGACTTTGGCAGGGCCGAAACCCTTTGCGTGTTGTATTAGATCGTCAATTAAGCTTACCCAACTCCCTTCATTTGTTTGATGATTCACAGCCGACACTGATTTTCAATACGCGGGAAGAAAAACAGGTCGGGGCAACAAACTATGTAATACCTGCCGAATGGGCTATTACCGGTTTTCTGGAAACTTTGCGAAAATGTTCTTTACAAAGCGTACTGGTAGAAGGCGGAACACGTCTGCTGGAATCCTTTCTGGAAGCTGGGATGTGGGATGAAATTCGTCTTTTCCGTAGCCCAAAACGTATTCATGCCGGTATTACGGCTCCTCGTTTTGAAGCGACCCTTATATCCACCGATTACCTTTTAGCGGATGAATTGACCATTTGGTCAAATCCTTTAACTGCTTAACTATTCCAGATTTCCCAGGATTTTTCGGCTTGTAATTCCAGCATCGCATATCCATTATGCGTAGCGGCACCCTGTTCCGCTCCGCGTTTCATAAACAATGTTTCGGCCGGATTATAGACCAAATCATACAACATATTTCGTTCCGTTAAGGCCGGATAGGGAATGTCCGGGCAAGTATCAACATTTGGATACGTACCAAGCGGCGTAGAATTAATAATCAGCGGATGAGTTGCCAGAATATCCGCGTTTAAATCACTGTAATTCAGGAAACCTTCTTTTCGTGAAACCGTCTGATAACGAATCCCTAAATCTTCTAGAGCAATTCTTACGGCTTTTGTTGCTCCGCCATCTCCCAATAACAATGCTTTTTTAGGCTGAATACTCCGAAAAGCGTCCCATTGCTCCAACGAAAGTCTAAAACCCCAGTAATCAGAATTATAGCCCTTTAACTGCCCATTGGGTAATACCTTAATTACGTTAACAGCACCGATACGCTCGGCCAGCGGATCCAGTTCTGCAAGAAAAGGCAAAACCGCCTGCTTGTGCGGAATCGTTACGTTTAGCCCCTTTAATTCAGCCTGGCTAGCAATTAATCCAGGTAAGGCATTCACATCAGGCAGTTCAAATAAATGATACTGATCCGACAAAGCTTCCTGGCCAAATTTTTCAGAGAAGTATCGTTTTGAAAACGAATGCCCTAACGGATACCCAATTAAACCAAACTCAGCCATAAGGTATGGATACAAAATGTTCCCGAAAGAGTCTTCGGGAACGCTTTACAGAAGATACGTAAATTACTAAACCGCAAAAACGAATGGGTACGTTAAGCAACTTTCCTGGGTAATACTTTTTCTTTGAAAATACCCCAGATTATTGGCAGGATTGAAAGACCAATGATACCAAATACTACGATCTCAAAGTTCTTTTTCACTACCTCCAGGTTTCCGAAGAAATATCCCAGCAATGAAATACTCGTTACCCACAACACCGCTCCGGCAATACAAAAGGAAATGTAACGGGTGTAAGTCATACTACCAGCACCTGCCACGAACGGAGCAATCGTCCGAACGATAGGGATAAACCGGGCAATGATTACCGTCTGACCGCCGTATTTCGCGTAGTATTCTTCCGTTTTATGGAGGTATTCTCGTTTGAAAAACAGAATTCGCTCCCGCGACTTAATGAAACTGGAAAAGTACTTACCAACAAAATAATTGACGTTATCACCCATCAGGGCGGCTAAAATCAATAATGGAATAATAATAGTTACGGATAAATCATTTGTATCACGGGCGGCAAGAGCCCCAGCAGCAAATAAAAGTGAGTCTCCTGGTAATAAGGGCATTACGATTAAGCCCGTTTCCACAAATACAATTAGAAACAGTATTCCGTAGGTTAATATGCCATAGTCATTAACCCAAACATCCAGATAGCGGTCTAAATGCAGTAAAAAATCAAGTAGTCCTTTAATAATTTCCATTAGGAAAGACAGGTTGAGTAAAACATTAATATTCTTTTTCAAGCCCCAGAAATTGCGAGAAAGTATCTCCCCGTAATCCTAACCGAATAGTCTCCATCGATATTACTTCGTTCGGAGCAATATTCCCTACATTTACATTGGCTCCTAATAATTGTACAAACCAAACCTGCTGAGCCTTTTGTGGAGCTTCCCAGATGATGCTATCGGCAGGTACCTGTGTCAGAATTTCTTCAACCAGGCCCTGACGAACTTCACCTGATGAACGGAACAAGCCAACATTTCCGCCTTCTCGAGCTTCGCCAATCACTTTCCAGGCACCGGCTTCCAATTCAGCCTTCATGAGCTGAATCCATTTATAAGGGGGTATAATCTTTGCTTCGTCTTTAGAACCTACTTCCGACAAAACCGTAACCTGCTTCGCTAAGGTACTGATATACTGACATTTTTCATCCTGATGCATATCACAGGAACCGTCTGAAACCTCGGCATACTCCAGGTCGAATTCATCTAATACCCGGCGATAATCATCAAACTGCCCACGTACAACAAAAGCTTCAAAGAGTGTTCCTCCAAAATAAGCCGGAATCCCTGCGTCCTTGTAAACTTTCAATTTATCTTTCAGCCTAGGGGTTACGAATGAAGTAGCCCACCCCAGCTTTACAATATCAACATGGTCAGCAGCAATATCCAAAAAATCTTCTACCTGTCTAATACTCAAACCTTTATCCATTGCCATTGTAAGGCCAGCCTGGCGTGGTTTGGCGGTGCGTTCGGGAATTTGTTTCAGCGTGTAATTCATATTACTTAATTGCTTTCACGAGAAAGTGCAAAAGTAGCCTAGCAAGGCAGTACAACAAGGGTTCCTTGACAAAAGTCTGGAAAATAACCCGATAAAATCGCAGTAATTCGTGTTAAGGTATGGTCAAATCCATTTTTTCCGGAAAAAGTTTGTTTTAATAAACACTGTTTATTAATTTTACAACGTTCAATAAGATAGACTTGAACTATATGGGCATACAGGAACGAAAAGAACGAGAAAAACAGGAGATGCGTAACCTGATCATTGAAAAGGCGAAACAGGTTTTTATTGAAGAAGGCTATGACAAAACTTCCATTCGCGTCATTGCGGATCGAATTGAATACAGCCCCGCAACCATCTATCTCTATTTTAAAGATAAAGATGAATTGCTATATGCCGTGCACGAAATTGGCTTTAATGAACTTTATGAGTATATGAAACCCCTTGAGCAAATTGTCAATCCATTAGAACGCTTACGGGGTATGGGTGAGCTGTATTTGCAGTATGCTGTAAAAAATCCGGAGATGTATGATCTAATGTTTATCTCCAGAGCTCCTATGAAGTCTTTATTTAAGGGAGCCGTGGAAGGTGACTGGGACTGTGGTTTCAGGGTATTTAATTTTTTATGTTCCTGTGTTCAGGAAAGTATGGATCGGGGATTTATCCGAAAAACGGACTTAGCCGTTGCTACTTTATCCATCTGGTCATTTATACATGGCCTCGTGTCATTACACATCCGGGACCGATTGAATGTCTTTCCGGAACACATCGATATACAGCAATTAATTGATCAGGCACTTAACAACCTGATTGAGTTGATTAAAGAGCCTTCGCATGCAGCCAATTGATCTCTTTAAAGCCCGAATAGGGACACAATTAGCCGATAATAGTCCTTCGCCAATGGGCAGATGGCTAAACGGTACTCTGGTTGCCGCAGAGACTGATTCCCTGACTATCCATTTTACCGTTCGCGGAGAACTTTGTAATCCGATGGGAATGCTACACGGCGGAGCCGCTGCCGCTATTCTGGATGAAATTCTGGGTATGACTGTATATGCCTCGGGTGTTGATCACTTTTATACCAGCGTTAACTTAAATGTCGATTTTCTCTTTAGTGCTCCCAAAGGTTCTTTATTAACCATAAAGTCGCAGATTGCTCGTAAAGGCAAAAAAATTATTCATGTGGAAGCCTGCATTACGGATGAACAAGGCCAGCTAATCGCTAAGGCTACCTCCAACTTAGTAGCAACCAGTCAGCCTGCTAAGTGATATTAAGTGTTTGTGTCAGTTCTGAATCCTAAACTTCAAACTCTATTATGCAAACGATTTTAGGTGCAGGCGGAGCAATTGCCAATTCACTGGCGAAAGATCTTACTCAATATACCAGTCAGATTCGTTTAGTCAGTCGAACACCAAAGGCCATTCATCCAACAGATGAGTTAATAGCCGCCAATTTACTGGATGCCTCACAGGTAGATTTAGCGGTAGCAGGTTCTCAAGTCGTCTATGTAACGGCTGGCTTGGAATATAAAATTAAAGTCTGGCAGGAGCAATGGCCTATTATTATGCGAAATGTACTAGCAGCCTGCCAGAAACATCAGGCAAAGCTGGTCTTCTTTGATAATGTCTATTCCTATGGGTTAGTGGAAGGTATTATGACCGAACAAACACCCATGAATCCAGTCAGTAAGAAAGGGGAAGTACGAGCCAGAATTGCTCAGCAGTTACTCGACGAAACCAAAGCCGGAAATATACAGGCCTTAATTGCCCGGGCTCCCGACTTCTACGACCCTTACCTGAGTACCAGTATTGTGGATGCCTTAGTCGTACAAAATTTAAAGAAGGGCAAGAAGGCTCAGTGGTTTTGCGATGCGAAAAAGAAACATTCACTCATCTATACTCCAGATGCAGCGAAAGGAACGGCCCTCTTAGGCAATACCCCCGAAGCCTATGGTCAGGTATGGCATTTACCCACGGCGGCTCCGGCTCCGACGGGGGAAGAAATCATCGAGTTATATCGACAGGTCTTAGGAGGTCCGAAAGGATACATGACTCTTCCCAAATGGCTACTTCAGGGCCTTGGTCTGTTTATTCCCATTATGAAAGAGATGGTCGAAATGGCCTATCAGTACGATCACGATTATTTGTTCAGCAGCGAAAAGTTTGAAAAGTATTTTCAATTTCAGCCGACTTCTTACGCTGAAGGCATTCGTCAATCGGTGTAAGAACGGCTACTCTCCTGATTCTTAACTATCCCGAAAGGGCTTTTTTTTGAACTCATTGCTAAACATTGTTCATTAATAAAACATTTTTCATATGATAAGGCCTGTTCTTATAATCCTTTTTTTATCCGTGGGAAAATTGTATGCTCAGCATCCTGTTCTGGATGATTATATACAGGAAGGATTACGTAACAATCTCACTATTAAGCAACAAGGTTTTCAGTTACAGAAAAGCATGTTCGCTCTGGAAGAAGCCAGGGGCATGTTTTTACCAAGCATTGGTTTCAACGCCAGTTACGTAACGGCTCAGGGAGGCCGAACCATCGCCTTTCCGGTAGGTGATATTATCAATCCGCTTTACTACGCAACAGGTCTGGCTCCGGTGGGTTCGGCCCCTATTCCCAATGTAAAAGAGCAACTGGTTCCCAAGAATTTTTATGATACCCGGATTAAAACCTCCCTGCCGATTCTGAACGCAGAAATAAAGTATAACCGTCAGATTAAGCAGCAGCAGATCGGGTTGGTAGAAGCTGATATTCAGATTATCAAGCGGGAGTTAGTAAAGGATATTAAAACCGCCTATTTCCAGTACCTGAAAGCTACCGAAGCGATTTCTGTCTACGAAAATTCTAAGAAACTGATACTGGAAAATCAGCGGGTTAATCAGGCATTAGTTACTAATCAGATGGCTAACCCAACCGTGCTGGTACGCTCACGCAATGAACTGGGCCGCCTGGAAGCCGACTTATCAGGAGCACGATTAGCTCAACAAAATGCGGCGGCTTACCTGAATTTTCTCCTTACCCGTGACCTAACGATACCGGTGCAGGCAGATACAACGATCCTTACGCCAACGACTGATTTCACAGAACCAGCTCACGAACGCGAAGAACTTCGGAAATTAAAAACAGGACTGACCCTCAATGAAACCCTTCTAAAACTGAACCAGGCCTATCGAATACCCAAAATTGGGGCTTCACTAGACTTGGGCTCGCAGGGGAAAATCTCAGACGTCGACTTAAAGCAAAACCCATTCTGGCAAATTGGCCTTTCGGTTGATATTCCAATTTATGCAGGGAATCGCAATAAATTAAAAGTCAGACAGCAGCAAGAAGAAATAAGCAGTCAGCAGGCCCAACTTGAACAGGTTCAGCGACAACTGGACTTGCAGGTTTTCACGGCCCGTAATGCCGTTCGCTCGGCTCAGGAAACGTACAAAAGTCGCGAATTACAAGCCGAAACTGCCCGACGGTATTATCGGGATATCTTCCGCCGCTATAAAGAAAACTCGGCAACTTTCATCGAACTTCTGGATGCTCAGACCCAGATTACCTCAGCCGAACTCCAGGCCACAATTGCCCGCTACGACATCTGGTTACGCCTCACCGAACTCGAACGAGCTACTGCAGCTTATAGCCTTTAACACTTTTACTAGCCTCAGGTCATGAATATTTCTTATCGCATATCCCTATCACTGGTTTTTGTGCTTTTCGCCTGCCAGAAAAAAGCAGAACAAAAAACAACACTTGCTCAGGAAGTAATCGCTGTAAAACCAGCTCCCGTACAACGAGCCAGTTCCGCCGAACCCATTAAAGCTTCGGGGCTCGTTAGCTCAGAAACCGAAGCGGCTCTTTCATTCAAGACGCAGGGTATTATCCAGCAGATTTATGTAAAGGAAGGGCAGCCCGTTCATAAAGGGCAACTACTAGCCAGTCTGAACCTTACTGAAATCAATGCTCAGGTGCAACAGGCAAGTGAGTCGGTCAGTAAAGCCGAACGCGATTTAGGACGTGTTACTAATTTATACCGCGATTCGGTAGCTACTTATGAACAGGTCCAAAACCTCACGACGGCTCTGAACTTCACTAGAAACAACCTGGAAATTGCCCAGTATAACCGCTCTTTTTCTGAAATACGAGCTACCGTCAACGGGGTTGTCGTGAAGAAATTTATGAACGAAGGTGAACTAGCTAGCCCCGGAAGACAGGTATTTCAGATTAACGCAACGGGGCCGAAAGACTGGGTCATTAAAGTAGGTGTAGCTGACAAAGACTGGATCCGGCTAAAAATAGGCGATAAAGCCCAGGTACGATTCGATGCCTATCCTGATCAAGATTTTCCGGCTACGGTCTCTAACCTTTCGGCTGGCTCCGATCAGGCTTCGGGCTTATATCAGGTGGAACTGAAGATTACCACGAACGTCCCCCGATTAGCTACGGGTATTTTTGCCAATACTCTCCTCTACCCTTCTGTACAACATTCGCTTAGCAGTATCCCAGTCGAAGCGTTAATTGAAGGCACGAACCAGGATGGTTTTGTCTATGTAAAAAATGGTGATAAAGCCCGGAAAGTGCCTGTTAAAGTAGCTTACCTCAACAAAGACCAGGTTTTTATTCAAAATGGATTAGAAGGCATTAACGAAGTCATTACAGACGGATCAGCGTATCTGACAGACGGTGTAACAATCAAACAGTAGTCTTTCCCTATTTGCCATGAAACTATCCGAATTCTCTGTCAAAAACTATCAGTTTACACTGGTTGTCTTTCT
>JASGGE010000077.1:0-17643 GCA_047605205.1 Siphonobacter sp. | reverse complement strand
CCGTGACATCGAAAACCCCTATACTACGATTATTGGGCATCCGACAGGGCGATTATTACTAAGTCGTCCTGGTTATCCGGTCAATCACCAATATCTGATTGATGCCTGTGCTGCCAACGGGGTTGTCCTGGAATTAAATGCCAGCCCTTACCGTCTGGACGTAGACTGGCGTTGGATTCCGTATGCTCTGGATAAAGGTGTGTTGATTTCCATTAATCCCGATGCCCATGAAATGGATGGTTACCTCGATATGCACTACGGCATAGCCGTAGCTCGTAAAGGAGGCTTAACCCGTTCGATGACCTTTAATGCTCTCGGTAAGGAAGAAATGGCTGCCTATCTGACGAAGCGGAAAGGATAAGGGAATTATGTTTTTACAGGAACTAAAGCGGGATTTATTCTTTTTACTAATCCGTGGGATATTGTCTCCGATTTTATAGTATGAATCGAAAAGTAAATGTCGGCCTTGTACAAATGTCCTGCTCTGCAGATGTAGAGGCCAATATTCAGAAAGCAGAAGAAAAAATTCGTGAAGCCGCGGCAAATGGGGCTCAGATTGTCTGTTTGCAGGAATTATTTACGTCGTTATATTTCTGTGACGTAGAAGATCACGATAATTTCAAATTGGCTGAGCCCATTCCTGGCCCAACTACAGAACGGATGAGTCGGCTAGCCGCCGAATTCGGCGTCGTAATTATCGCTTCGCTTTTCGAAAAGCGGGCAGCGGGCATCTACCATAATACCACGGCTGTGTTAGATGCTGACGGTACGTATCTGGGGAAATATCGGAAAATGCATATTCCGGATGACCCTGGTTATTACGAGAAATTTTACTTTACACCCGGTGATTTAGGGTATAAAATCTTTGATACCAAATTTGCCAAAGTTGGAGTGCTGATCTGTTGGGATCAATGGTATCCGGAAGCTTCGCGGATTACGGCTTTAATGGGAGCAGAAATCCTGTTTTATCCGACCGCTATTGGTTGGGATGTCAATGAAACGGATGCGGTTATCAACAAAGAACAATACGAAGCCTGGCAAACGATTCAACGTAGTCATGCGGTGGCAAATGGCGTATATGTAGTTTCTGTGAATCGGGTAGGGCGTGAGGCCGATCAGCAGTTTTGGGGTGGTAGTTTCATTGCTAAACCACATGGTGGTTTGTTATACCTGGCTCCGCATGAAGAAGAAATCGTAAAAGTGCAGGAGCTGGATCTGGACGCTGCCGACCGAATCCGAACAACCTGGCCGTATTTCCGGGATCGACGAATTGATTCCTATCACCCGATTACGAAACGATACATTGACGAATAATAACAGAAAGGCGGTTCAGGCCGCCTTTCTTATTTCCCCTTGAAAAATTCATTTATTTACGCAGGAATATTGTTTGCTGCTTTGTGGGCTTCGGCTTCCGCTGCTGCAAAGTTTGGTTTACGTTCGGTTGAGCCAATGGTATTATTTGATATCCGGTTCATTGGAGCAGGCTTATTACTATTAGGCTATGCCTTCCTGATTGAAAAGCAACCTTTGCCTAAGGGAAGGGAATGGCTGCAATTATTCATTTTTGGCTTACTCAATACCGCCATCTACCTAACGCTTTTTGTTTTTGCCATGAAAGAAGTGGCAGCGGGTATCGGTAGTATGCTAACGGCAACCAATCCATTATTAATTAGTATTATGTTGGCTCTCTGGACCCGAAAACGAATTCAGGTGACGGCCTGGGTGGCAATTGCATTAGGCATGACGGGCATTGCCATTGCAACCTACCCGCTGTTGTTGGATAGTTATGCAACTCCCCGAGGGCTACTGTATTTAGGTTTAAGTATGGTGGCCTATTCAGCCGGGACTATTTATTTTTCGGAAGTCAAATGGAATCTTTCTCGAACTAGTATTAATGGCTGGCAGACCTTAATCGCTGGTATAGTTTGCATACCCCTGGCTTACGGCTTTCATAAAGAGATAAACGTATTCGATACCCGATTTTGGGCCGCGGAAGCATGGCTAATGATTCCGGTATCGGTCATAGCCGTTCAATTATGGCTCTGGCTTTTAAAAACAAACGCTGTAAAAGCATCACTTTTTCTATTTTTATGTCCGCCTTTCGGGTTTCTGTATGCAACTTTCCTGTTGGGTGAATCATTTACTTTATATACCCTTGCCGGGACAATTCTTGTTTTGATTGGCTTGTGGATTGGCCAGAAGATACCCAAAGCAGCATAAGGATTAGTATCTGTGTTAAGCATCCATACTTCATAAGAGGAAACAGTAAGCCCAAACAGCTTTTATTTATGAAGTCATACAATGCGTTTCTGTAAACACTATTTGGTTATAAATTTCATTATTCTGTTATCTGCCTGTAAAAGTTCTCAGCAGCCTGTTCAAAAAAAAACGGACAGTTAGCTTTAAACCCGAACAGATTTATGTCAATGATATTCAGGAAAATCTGACCTGAATGATGAAATCATGCTGGCGTATACCTTAACCGTATTAGATGGGAAAGATCAGGTTGTTGCTACTCAGAATGGAGCCTGGGCATTGAAAAGGCAAAAAATGAAAATACATTCAATGCTTGTAAAGGCTTAACTATCCAGGGATTTCCTGAAAATCGAATCGTTACGTCATTGGTGCTGGTTGAAGTGGATGATTATGCCCAGGCTCAGAAATTCGTTACGGAAATTAAAAAGTATACTGGCTTGGTGGGTAGTGCAGCTACTTTTCTGTCAGCTGCTGAGCTTACCAATCCGATTGGATATGTGCTTTTGTCACTTCAGGCAGCAGGGATAATGTTAGAACACCGCATCTGGTTTGACAAGGATGATGTGTTAGGGGCTAAAGAATACAGTTATGAGGAACTCCGGCAAGGATTGCCCAGGCGGGTTATTCCACTGAAATTTAGCCAGAAATCCCGTCTGGATAGTTATGATTATGACCTGCGATTAGGGCTTACTCTTAATTGATAATCACGATTTTCCTAGTCATTATCACCGTTGAAAACATTGTCAATATCGAGTAAAATCCTTCCACACGGTATAGTTTCTCTATCTTTAGGCAATAATTTAAGTTTCTACTGGGTTGTATTTTGATGAACCCCAAACCCTGGATTATGTATAAAACGTTTTGGTGGATTACCTTATTACTAGTTACAGTAACACTGACCTCACACGCTCAACAAGATCCTGTACTTATTACAATCGGTCCTAAAAAAGTAACCGTAAGTGAATTTTTATATCATTTCAAAAATAACCCAGTCGGTGCTGACAGCCTGCTGGAATCGGCAAGCCCACAGGATTACTTACCTTTTTTTATCAACTATAAACTTAAAGTATTAGCTGGCGAACGTTTAGGAATTGATACAACGGCTGAGTTCAGGGAAGAACTCGATGGATATAGACGCGTGGCCGCCCAAACTTTTCTAACGGACAAAGGAGTTGTCGATAAACTGATTACGGAAGCATATAATCGTTTAAAAGAAGAAGTAAATGCTTCGCATATTCTTATATCGTTAAACCCAGGGGCATCCCCGGAAGATACTTTAAAAACATATAATGAAGCCCTGACCCTACGGAACCGGATTTTAAAAGGTGAAAAGTTTGAAACAATTGCCCGGGAATATTCTAAAGACCCTTTTGTTGCTCAGAATAACGGAAACCTGGGTTGGTTCACCGCTTTGCAAATGGTATATCCCTTTGAAAGTACTGCTTATCGCTTGAAAGAGGGCGAAATATCCATGCCCGTACGAACAAAATTTGGCTATCACCTCATCCGTTTGAATGACCGTCGAACCAGTCAGGGTTCTGTACAGGTTGCCCATTTGTTTGTGCGGGTGGCTCCCAATGCTACTGAAAATGATAAGCTGGCAGCCAAAACCAAGATTGAAGAGGCCTATGCCACCATACAAAAAGGCCTGAGCTTCGAAAAGGCTGTAATGCAATTTTCGGAGGATGCCAGCACCCGAAATGCCGGAGGCGTCATGAATCCGTTTGGTATTGGTAAAATGTTACCTGCGTTTGAAGAAGCTGCATTTTCACTCAAAAAAGAAAATGCCTATACGCTGCCTTTCGAGACCTCACTTGGCTGGCATATTTTGAAGCTCGTGCGGCGTATTCCTGTGCCTGAATTTGATGAAATAGCTGGCTATATCCGTACGAAAGTTCGGTCTGATGAACGCTCTGGTCAGGGGAAATCAGCAATAGTTCGTCGCCTGAAGCAGGAAAACAAGTACGAAGAAAATACTGCGGCTGTTAACGCTGCTATTGAAAAAGCAAATTCGTTACTTCCCGATGCGGAATGGCAGATTCCCGCGGATGCCAGTCTGAATGGGCAATTACTATTCCGAATTGGTGATCAGGTGTACCGGGTTAGAGACTTCTTCGACTATGTACAGAAGGCTCAGAAACCTATGCCTGCGGCAGGCTCACAAGTGATTATGCGACAGCTCTTTAAGGAATTTAGTGATGAAAAAAACCTGGAATATGAACAAAATCACCTTGAACAGAAAAATAAGGAATACCGGGATCTGATAGAAGAGTACCACGATGGTATGATTCTCTATCAAATGATGGATGAACACGTACAGAGCAAATCTTTAACGGATACAGTAGCAATTCGTCGCTATTTTGAGCAAAATCGGGATAAGTATCAGATGCCCCCACGTATACATGCTCTGGTGCTCGATGCTGCCAACCGGGCGGTTCTGGATGCAGCTACTCGTATGCTCGCCAAAAAACCATATTCGCTTAACCAAAAAGTAACCGATTTAACGTTTACGAAAGGACAAACACAGTTAAATCTGCCACAGCAGGAAAAGCTGTATGATCTGATTATGTTATTAAGTACTAATCCAGATTATCAGCTTGAAATCAGTGGCCATTCTGACGCCACTGAAGCCGATTCCTGTTCTGCCGGACGACTAAAGGCTGTGGTGAACCATTTAGTGAGAAGAGGAAATATTTCACCGACTCGTCTGGTTGAAATAGATGAAGGACGGTTTAAACCTGCCTCCACAACTGATCGTGAGAAAAATCGGAGAGTAAGCTTTGTGCTTTCGACGAACTCAAAAATTGACGTTGCCCGTAGACTTAATTCACAAAAAGCGGATAATCTATTCGTAGAAGAGGGGGATTTCCGAAAAGGGGATAATAAATTTGCAGATGAAATAGAATGGAAGGTGGGAAAGCAGGTGATTACAAAAGGAGGGCGAACCGTATCGATTGATATTCAGCGAGTAGATTCAGCTCGCCCGAAAACGTTGGCTGAGGCTCGCGGCTTTGTAATTAATGACTATCAGGATTTCCTGGAAAAGAGTTGGATTGAGGCGTTGAAGAAACAGTTTCCGGTATCAGTCGATGAAGTAGAACTCAAAAAACTAAAATAAATTTTCCCTCAAGATTTTAACTAACCCGTCGTTTTAAGGCTTGAAACGACTCTTAATGAACAAAAATGAGAAAAGTACTCGCGTGGTTAATGGTTTGCCTGCCTTTACTTGGGCTTGCCCAGGAAAAAAAAGGTATACTTATTGACGGAGTAATTGGCAAAGTGGATAACCACTATATTCTTCGTTCTGATCTGGAACAAATGTATCTTCAGTATCAGGCTGATAATCCAAAAAATCCGCCTACCCGTTGCCAATGTCTGAATAGCCTCATTCTGAACAAAGTGATGCTGGCTAAAGCCGAAATTGACTCGGTAACTGTGGAAGACAGTAAAGTAGAAAGTGATTTGGGAGCCCGGATGGATCAGATGATTCAGATGTATGGCTCAGAAAAAAATATCGTTGAGCAGTTTGGGAAAAGTATTGAGCAGCTAAAAGCAGAGCTTCGTACCGACGTGAAGGATAATCTATTGGTCGGAGAAATGCGTAGCAAAATCATCAGTGCTATGAAAGTTACGCCTTCGGAAGTACGTAAGTTCTTCAATTCTATTCCTAAAGATAGTATTCCGTATTTCCCTTCAGAAGTACAAATCGGGCATATTGTCCGGTTGGCCGAGGTAACAAAAGAAGAAAAAACGAAACTGCGTGAACGATTGCTCGACTTTAAGAAACGTGCTTTAGCGGGTGAAGATTTTGCCGGGCTGGCTACTACTTATTCAGAAGACCAGGGGAGTGCTCAAAATGGTGGTTTATACGTGAACGTCAAACGGGGTACAATGGTGCCTGAGTTTGAAGGAGCTGTATACCGTTTGAAACCCGGGGAGATTGCCGATCCAGTAGAAACAGAATTTGGTATTCACTTGATTAAACTGGAAGAAATGCGGGGAGAGATTTATACCGCTCGTCATATTCTGCTTCGCCCTGAATACAACCGCCTGGATGTTTCTCAGCCGACTCACCTCCTGGATAGCTTACGGCAGATAATTGTTGACAAGCCGGCGTCGTTTGAGAAACTGGCTAAAGATTTCTCGGAAGATAAAACGACAGCGGATGCCGGTGGATGGATTCAGGATATTAATACCCGCTCGATTCGTCTGGCTATGGATGAAACAATGGAACCGGGGCTATACTTTACCGTAGACACAATGAAAGTGGGGGAAATTTCGCAGCCGGTTCCGTATCGTACAAGTGATGGAAAGACCGGCGTGCGTATTCTGTATTACAAAGCAAAATTCCCTCCTCATTATGCCAACCTGACGGATGATTATCAGAAATTACAGCGTATTACGCTTAACCGTAAACAGCAAAATGCCTTAGATGAATGGTTGAAGAAGACGAAAGGGGAAGTATTTATTCAGATTACTAACGATGAACTGAAAGGAGAGTGTGGGAAAATACTCACCAACTTTGGCCAGTGACGTAACGAACTTTTAGAGGTACCTTTACTTAACCCCCAATACTGTATAAACTGTTTTGGGGTATTTTTTTGTCGAATTGTCGATTTTTTAAACAAATACATAAGGTAATCTCAACGGTAGTTAGTTATTTACGTGAGAAAGGTATATTCCAAATGATTGTGTTTTGATCAAACCAACTCAAAACCAAGAACCAATAACTGCTTATACGAAATGGCGTTTTCTTCCGATGTTGAGGGTGTTGAGGCCCTGAATGCTGCGTACAAAAAATTACATACTGAAATCACGAAAGTAATCATTGGCCAGGATGAGGTCGTGAAGCTTTTATTAACGGCTATTTTTTGTCAGGGACATTGCTTATTGGTTGGAGTACCAGGCTTGGCAAAAACCTTATTGATTCAGACTATGGCCTCGGCCCTGGCCCTGGATTTTAACCGGATTCAGTTTACACCAGATTTAATGCCCTCGGATATTACTGGCTCAGAAACCCTGGATAACGACCGGAAATTCCGTTTTATAAAAGGACCCATCTTTGCGAATATTATTTTGGCCGATGAAATTAACCGAACACCCCCTAAAACGCAGTCGGCCCTGCTGGAAGCCATGCAGGAATATTCGGTTACGATTGCCGGCCAAAAGTATCCGTTAAGTCGTCCATTTTTCGTTCTGGCAACCCAAAACCCAATCGAACAGGAAGGAACGTATCCACTGCCCGAAGCCCAGCTTGACCGATTTATGTTCATGATTCAACTGGATTATCCCAAATTTCAGGCAGAACTGGAAATTGTAAAGTCTACCACTTCCGATTTTCGCTATCAGGTTCAGAAGCAGGTTACGGGGGAAGAGATTCAATATTTTCAGCAATTAATCCGTAAAGTTCCTATTGCCGATAATGTGGTGGAATATGCGGTAAGGCTGGTTCATAAAACCCGACCTGGAACGGAATTAGCCTCAAAAGAAGCTAATGAATTTCTGGAATGGGGAGCCGGTCCACGGGCTTCGCAAAATTTGATATTAGCGGCAAAGTGTAACGCTTTGTTTCAGGGAAAATTCTCACCCGATATTGAAGATGTGCAAGCCGTAGCGATTCCCATTTTGCGTCATCGCATTGTTCGAAACTTTAAGGCGGAGGCCGAAGGCGTCACACTCGAAGCTCTGGTGCGAAAAATGATTTAATCGTTTGTATGTTATTGAATTCTAATAAAAAACGCTAAAAGGGCTGAAAAGCCCTTTTAGCGTAAACGAAAAAGAGTAAACAGAATTAATCAGTAATTACCCGTAATGGAATCTTCATCTGGTTCAGCTATAACGGGCTGCTCACCCAATGAATTATCTACTGGAGCGGCTATACCTTCCTCATCCCATAGTAAGCGTACGTTTTTAGCGATGTAATCGCCACGCTCATTAAGGGCTAAGGTAAATTCTACTTCGTCACCTTCCTGAAGTTCATTAAAGTCAGTATCTACCAGACTGGTATAATGAAAGAACAGGTTATTGGGGGGATACTTAATAAATCCATATCCGTTTTTAAGCGAATAAATGGTGCTCGTCATATCCTGACCAGTATTGGAATCAATTGCTACATTACCATTGGTTGCGGCAACCGTAAATCCTGGAATACTACGTTCAGGACGCGGTGTAGCCTGCGGAGGCGTAGGGGGCTGTACAAACAAATCTGTAACCAGGGAATCATTACGCCGCCCTCGATCTTCAATAACATTTTGCATGTCAGAATAATACGTTGCCTCTTGAAGCAAATCCTGAGAAGTCCGGGTAACCATTTTCTGACCATCTTCAGTGGTGTATTCAAAGTCCCAGCTTAATACCATTACACGAGTACCAAGGGTATTGAGTTTCCGTACCAGGGGAACAAAATCACCATCTGACGCAATCAATACCAGAACATCGAACTTTTTGTATAAGGTAAGCTCGTAAGCTTCCAGGGCGAGCCACACATCAATTCCCTTTTCGTGACGACTCCCAAATGTGGAACGAATAGGCAAGTAATGGGTAGTTACACCTTCAGTCATGAGCAGGTCGTCAAAAACCCGGTCGTAGAATAACATATTACCTCGCTGACTGGCTTCCTGAGCACTTAAGCGTCCGCGGAAGTAGTGAGCATCAACAATTTGGCAAGAACGGGTATCTAAGCCTTCTTCTTCGGCAACCTGATGTTTTATAAAACTATGAAGTCCTGATACACTTATACGACTCTTGCGGGAATGAAAGTAGTTATAATAATTGCTGACGTGTAAGAAGTAATTTCCGTCATAAAATACACCAATACGGGTAAGCGATAACTGGTCGTTAGCCATTGATACAAAAAAGTGTTTAATTTTTAGGAGTAGAAATAAATCGTATTAAAGTATTTGATAGGTATTTATATGAATAACAAATGTAAGTAAAAATAATTATACTAAAAAACTAACCTCTCTACAACTAGGCTCTAGTGCCGACTTATTTCTATGTTACTACAATATTAAGCATTTACGATGTTTTTTGCAAATTAGCTAAATCTTCTGGCGTATCAATATCTATTTTCCCTTCCGGGAATGTTACTTTTTTAACATTTGGCAGGTGTTTTTGGGCGATACTCCTGGCTCCCCTGTTGCCCGCTAAGCTGAGCAATTCCTCGAAGTATTCCCGGCCAAGCAGTAAAGGTACTCCCCACGAATTCCCATAGTCAGAAATAACTATATTGCTTCCAGAGGCCAGATAAGCTGAAATTAGCCGGTTTAGTAAGTTGGTATCTACGTAGGGCTGATCGGAAAGGAGGAATAACAGGCAGTCAGCGTTGATCTTAATGGCCTGTTGTGCCGCTAAACGAACGGAACTAGCCATTCCTTCCGACCAATGCTTGTTATACGTGAGCTGCACCTTAAGTGGTTCGACTTCTTTTTGGATTGCTTCAGTATTTGCCCCCAGGATTACTTCTATTGTAGTTATTAGTGCTTTATGTTCTTCTAGTGCCAGGGCGGTTTGACAAATGCGTTTAATAAGGGTTTCGCCTTGCCAGGAAATAAGTTGTTTAGGCTGCCCCAGGCGGCTGGAGTTCCCGGCGGCAAGTATGGCAATGTGTAGTTTCATGGAATAACAGGGGCCTGGAAAGCAGTTGCTGGATAGGTTACTTCGGTAAGAAATAATCCATCAGGCGGAACGGCTCTGCCTGCTTTTTTACGATCTCTGGCGATAATAATGGCTTCAAAATCCGCTACGCTGATTCGGTGCCTGCCTACTTCCATTAAAGTACCCACTAACGCACGTACCATGCCTCGTAAAAAACGGTCGGCTCGTACATGAAAAGTCAAGGTGCTATCTATTAACTCCCATCGGGCTTCCATAATATCGCAACGAAAGGTTTTTACCTGTGTTTTCACAAGGCTAAAACTCTGGAAATTGGTATGCTGAAGTAAAAGGGTTGCGGCTGTATTCATTTGCTGAATATCAAGGGGTAGTTCAAACGGATATACCAATGATGGGCGAAATGGATTTTTAATTCGTGAGATACGGTATTCGTATTTACGCGAAGTAGCCGTAAAACGGGCATGTACTGTATCAGGTACTGGAAAGATCCGATAAATAACAATTCCAGCGGGCAGCATTTTGTTTGCCTTGAAAATGAATAAATCCAACTCTTCGGGCAGGGGTTCTTCCCAGTCTAAATGAGCAAATTGCTGCTCGGCATGAACGCCCGTATCTGTACGTCCGGAGCCAATCAGGCTTACGGGAGCTTTCAGCAAAACAGCTAAAACTTTCTCCATTGCTTCCTGAATGGATACCGCGTTGGGCTGTTTTTGCCAGCCATTAAAAGTACTGCCGTTGTAAGCGAACTCAATAAAATACCTCATAACCGTAATGAACAGTTACAAAGGTAGCGGCAGAATACGGGTAAATACGATTTGGGAGTTAAGAAAGGATGTGAAGAAGAATTATTTACGTGGCAAAAGCTTATATCTATGATAACAGTCTTTTACTTTTTGAATAAGATCATATTCACTGGCTCGTAATACAAAATCATCCGGAACAGGGCAAAATTTCATAAAACGTTCGAGTTCGGCTCCTTCGAGTTTGGTAACCTGGCTGACGAAACTTTCGTTGTATCGTGTTTCTGCCAATTTGTGTTTGCGGTCTTCCTGCTGAAAAACGGCTAGCTGGCGTAGGCCCTTTGCTCGTTTACTGAATAACTCATATAAAAGTGAAATCGGAGAAGTAGCCATACCTAACACTTGGTCAGTGGAAAGGTTTTTACGAGCAGCTGGTGCTTTTAGCGTTTCTTCAATTTCATGTTTAAGCTCTGCTTCTGATTTTCCCACTACTTCCACTTCGTTAAGTGTGGTGCCGTCCCCGGTAAACCCAAATTGCCGTACTCTGATTGCCGTATCATTTCCGGTAGAATCTACAACGATGGTGGTTTCTTCACAGGTAGTACAGGTGAGCCTGAGCAAATCACCAGTACGAGCCATTAATAAAAAAGTTCCTGACTTGTTAGTGCGGGTAACATCCTGTGTACGCAGGTTTACTATTTTCGCCAGATTGATAGGTTTAAGGGTGGAATCGTTCAGGGCTACACCCGTGATGTAACGATTCTGACCGCAACCTACCTGCGATACGAAGCAGAGGAAACCTATGTAGAAAAGTGAAAAGTAGTTAAACACGATGTAGTAATAATTCTTTTGTAAAACTACGTTTTTCCCCGAATTATTGGATGTAGAGATAGAAATGGAATTAAGGATTCCCGGGAATATGCGACTAAATACTAAAATCTGGGGAACGGAGTGCTGAAGACCAGAACCTTACTCAGTATTTATTCTCTAGACGACTTTTATTATGAGTTAGGATATTTTTCCAAAATTTTGTTAACCTGCTGTGCAAGATTACGGCTAATATTTTCAGGACTACCTAATGCTTTTTCTACCGAGCCACGCCAGACCAACTTGTGCGTTTTGGTGTCTACAATATCAACTACCACGGTTCCGTCCCGATAACGTTCATTGTGATAAGTAGTGCCACCCCAGCCCCACCAGCCAGGAGCCCAGCCCCGCCAGCCCCACCGGCCCCAACCGTGGTAAGGGCCATAATACGGAGCAGGATTTGCTACAGTCCGGGTTTTCTGCTCAACGAAAAAGTGATAACCGACAATAATGTCAGGATCGGTATCATTCTTTTTAAGGCCTTTTTGGTTTAAGGTATAGTCAACGGTGTTTTCTACGTTTTGAGTGGCTATGGCATTGTAATAAACTGGATTTTTGCCCGCTTTAATATCCGGGTCCATCCAGGCGTACGTTTTGTAATTGTTGAAGTTGGCACGTTTGCTTTTTTCAACATTTACGGAAGAGCAACCCCAGCTGAACCAGAGTAAGCTAATGAGTACTAACTTTTTTGTTTTCATGGCGTTTTATACTTGAAAGGTTGCCTTATATGGTAAAGTATGCCAGAAAAGCAAATGCCCACAACAGCCTGAGCTACTGTGGGCAGAAACATTCCTGTCTTGTGAGACGAATGTTTAAAGAAAGAAGCTAAGCTATAAAACTAGATCTTCTTCACGTTAACGGCGTTCAAGCCACGCTTTCCTTCAATGGTTTCATAAGAAACGCGGTCGTCTTGACGAATCGGAGACGTGCTTAAACCAGTAGCGTGAACGAAAATATCCTGACCGGAAGCGTCATCTAAAATGAAACCAAAACCTTTCGTTTCGTTAAAAAATTTTACAGTGCCTGTTTGCATTGTGAATAAAAAAAAATAAATAAAACAAAAACATCCTGTGCGTCAGGATTCAACAAAGGTAAATGTATTCTTTAGAGTTTTTCTTATCAAGAAACGTATATAATCAAAAAAAATCTCCAGTTAAATAGTAATATGGAAAAATTATTTACATAAATATCTGATTATCAAATATTTAAATATTTATGTTGCCGAAAAATAAGTTTTAAAAAAAAGTGAATTTTGTGTGAGGCCTTGCTACAATTTTTCCTTTATAGAGTGGTTTTCTATTAAAAACGTAAAAAAAACAGCTACTCAACCGAGTGATAGACAAGGACTTGTATAACGGATATGACTTATGAATGCGTTAACACAAAGCCCTGTTATCAAATTTTAACACTTTTGGTAACAGGGCTTTTGCTCGAAAACACTTGTAGTTTATCATGGGCGGTTAGTGGTTGATCCTGGCATGTTACCGCCTTGCTGCCCACCAGTATCTCCGCCTGATTTTACGTCATCGTTGTTGACCGATTTCCCTTTTTTACGCGGAGCGTCCAGCGTCATTTTTCCAATCTTGTAGGTGAAGGTCAAGCGAATGCCCCGCATAAAAATGTGAATGTCCTGTACTTGAGTAAACTGGGATGACTCCCGACGCGTCAGCATGCGGAAGCTGGGGGTAACAAAATTTTCAGCAGCTAATCCTAAGCTGGCTTTTTTGTCTTTAAACTCCTTTTTCAGCCCAACTGAGTAAAAAGCAAAACCTCCGGTAGTGCCCTGCAATTGTACTTTCTTGCCTTGCAGGAAGGCGAATCCCTGAGCTCCCCAGCCATTTTTAAACTGAATCTGGCTGAACATTCCACCACTAATGTTAAAGCCTGTGTTGCTCATACTAACCGAAGTATTGTTCGTACCAGGAGCCATACCACGAAGGTTGGTATAAAGGATGTTTGAAAATAACCCAACTGTCCATTTGGAAGTGATGGAGAGGTTTCCAAAGATGTTGGTACCTATTGTGCGTTCGCTACCAATATTCTGATAGGTAGTAAGTAAGCCCCCCGCCAGGGTATCAGAGGCCGAAACTATTTGTGTGATCGTCCGGTCGGTATACCGACCGAATAAGGCAACATTTAAAAACACCTTCTTGAAATTTTTACTGGCTCCTAATTCCACATTATCCGTTAATTCCGGGCGTAACAGCGGGTTGCCGTAAGTAATATTCTGCTGGTTAGCAGCATTAATGTTGGGATTTAATTGTTGAATGCCGGGTCGTTGAATCCGGCGGTTATAGCCTAATTTGACGGTGGTACCTTTAATAGGTTTCGAAATGTTGATACTAGGTACCAGATTACCATAATTAGGTATATTGATCTCGCCATTTTGATGGGTGGTGGCATCAATGAACGTGTATTCATAACGTGTTCCTGCTTTAATGGTATACCGCTTCTTTGTAGTATAGGTATATGAAGTATAAGCCCCTAAGACATTCTGGTGATAGTCCAGAGAACCAGCGGGCTGACTTGTTTTTTCGGTTAGTTCAGAGTTTCCACTTCCATACAGATATTGATAATTACTGCTAACCAGACGTGTAATCCCTTTTACCCCAAATTCAAGCATTTGATTTTTCTTAATTGGAGTCTGATAATCAGTTTGTAACGTGATTTCCTGATTTAGGTTATGGTTAATGTTTTTTTCCCGGCTCTGTAATACTCCCGCAACAGAATTAACATCGGCATCGTAATTATCGGTTAAATCATTACGGCTGTATTGGGATGAAATGCTCCATTCCTGCTGTGGCTTATAGGTATGTAGATAATCTACGTTTACGTCTACGGTTCCAGAAAGATTTTTTGAGTCAATATCCCGATAGATTGTCGAAGATAGATTGTTATTAATGAACGATTGAATGGTATAAGCCTGCTTGTTCAGTGCATTCTGAGCACCATAGCGTACGCTGGCCGTTAAGCTCTGGTTTTTTGCGAGATCATAATCCCAGCCTAAGGTGTACTGACCAAACTGACCGTTATTGCTCCCATGAGCATCCTGATAGACACGGGTCGATAGGCCGTCTGTAATACTAGTCTGATCGTTGGTTAAGGTCACTTTTGTGTTGTAGTTCGCCCGGCCAAAGCCTCCCAAACTAAACCCCATTTTTCCTTTGCGGTAGCTTCCGTTCAAAGCAAGGCTGGCTCCACGGTTTCCTACACCACTGTCAATATTCAGGTTCAGGCCCTGCAGTGTGTTCTTTTTTGTGATGATATTGATAATACCTCCCGAACCTTCGGCATCATACCTGGCGGAAGGCGAAGTAATAACTTCCACCGTTTTAATCATGTCCGCCGGAATCTGTTTTAATGCATCAGCTACACTACTGGCTACAATCGTACTGGGTTTATTGTTAATTAATACTTTGATATTCTGGCTGCCACGTAAAGAAACATTTCCCTGCAGGTCAACGGAAAGCATCGGTACTTTTCGAAGAACGTCTGTTGCATCGCCTCCTTTTGCCATTACATCCCTTTCGGCATTATATACCAGGCGGTCTACTTTTTCTTCGATTAAATCTTTCTGGCCCGTAACGGTTACTTCCTGAAGGGTTTGGCTTTTGGCCATTAGTTTCACTATGCCCAGGTCAATATCCTGGCCTTTGGTTACGGTGACCAAACCGAGCGTTTTGTTTTCATAGCCAATGAAAGAGAAAACTACTTTGTAGTCGCCGGGGGCTACTTTATTGAGCGTAAATTTGCCTTTTTCATCGGCTATGGTTCCGTCGACGGGTTTGTTGGTAGCTTTATTATACAGAGCCACACTGGCAAATTCAACTGCTTTGGTAAGAGCTGAGTCCACTACAAAACCCGTGATTTTAGAGTTTCCTTTGGGCGTTGTGTCATCTGCCGTACCGGGAATGGCTGTCTTTTTCTGAGGAACGCCCCCCATCGGGAATTGAGCCCAGGTAAGTTGTACAATACATAGACAGAAAGTGAAAAGTAATATCTTTTTCATAAAAAGCGGGCAGTACTTGGCTGAGAATTAATTAGTAAAGACAGAAAGGATGGTTCAAAAGTAAAAGCCAAGGAGGCTGCCTTTTATCTGATTTAGGAGCGGTGGCTGAAAAGGATGGATATGTGGTTATTTTCTGGTAAAGTCGGAATATGGATAAAAAGAAGGGTAGCGTTAAATGAGTTGTTAATAAAACAAAAAGAGAGCAGCCCTCAGGGCTGCTCTCTTTACTCGAATGGCTGTCTTTTTTTATAAAGACCCAGCCTTAATTTCATCAACTACTCCCGGATCGAGTAGGGTGGAGATGTCTCCCAAGTTAGATGTATCACCTTCTGCGATTTTCCGAAGAATACGCCGCATGATTTTACCTGAACGGGTTTTGGGTAAACCATTGACAAATTGAATTTTATCTGGCTTGGCAATAGGGCCAATTATCCGGGTGACCGTTGCCAGAATATCCCGGCGGGTTAGATCCAGATTATCTGATTCTTCTTCGGTAATCACGTATGCGTAAATACCCTGCCCCTTAATATCATGTGGATAACCTACTACGGCACTCTCTACAACACCCAAGTGCATATTGATAGCGTTTTCGACTTCTGCTGTACCAATCCGGTGGCCAGAGACATTCAGTACGTCGTCTACCCGACCTGTAATACGGTAGTAACCGTCATCATTGCGGAGACAACCGTCTCCTGTAAAGTATAAGTTATGGTAGGTGCTGAAATACGTCTGCCGGCAGCGTTCGTGATCGCCATAGGTAGTCCGTAGCATACCGGGCCAGGGGAATTTGATACAAAGGTTTCCGGAAACATTATTACCTTCAATCTCTTTACCGTTTTCATCTACCAATACGGGCTGAACACCAGGTAACGGGAGTGTAGCAAAGGTTGGTTTTTCGGGTGTAATCCCTGCAATTGGCGAAATCATGTGACCGCCTGTTTCGGTTTGCCACCACGTATCGGCAATGGGGCATTTGCCTTTGCCAATATGCTCGTGAAACCAGTTCCAGGCTTCCTCATTAATGGGTTCACCAACTGAACCTAATTTACGTAAGCTCGAAAGGTCTTTATTTTCTACATATTGCAAGCCAGCCCCCATCAATGACCGGATGGCAGTAGGAGCAGTGTATAAAATGTTAACCTTATGTTTGTCGACAATGTCCCATAGCCGACCTGCGTCTGGATAAGTGGGTACACCTTCAAACATGACATTGGTAGCTCCGCAGCAAAGTGGCCCGTAGACAATGTAGCTGTGACCCGTAATCCAGCCAATATCTGCGGTGCAGAAATACACTTCACCGGGCTGATACTGGAATACATTGGCAAATGTATACGCTGAATATACCATATAACCACCGGTTGTATGAACAACCCCCTTTGGCTTACCCGTCGAACCGGAAGTATATAGAATGAAGAGCATATCTTCTGCGTCCATCTCTTCAGCAGCACATTCATTTGTAGCATATTTTTCTGCTTGCTCCCACCATAAATCCCGACCTTTCAGCATGGATACTGGCGTGCGGGTACGTGTCATCACAATTACCCGTTCCACAGATGGGCAGGTGATTAGTGCATCATCCACGGTAGCTTTCATTGGAATTTCCTTATTCCCCCGGTAAGCTCCGTCAGAAGTAACAACTAGTTTACACTGGGCATCGTTGATACGGTCGGCAATGGATTGTGACGAAAAACCACCGAATACAACTGAGTGCACGGCTCCGATACGGGCACATGCCAGAACAGAAATAGCCAGTTCAGGAACCATGGGTAAGTAAATACAAACCCGGTCGCCTTTTTGAATGCCCTGTTTTTTAAGAACGTTTGCGAAACGGCAAACACGTTGATGTAATTGACGATAGGTTATCTTGACGACTTCTTCATTCGGATCGTTCGGTTCCCAGATGATGGCAAGATCATCACCATTTTCGGCCAGATGTCTATCCAGAGCATTTTCGGTGATATTAAGCTTACCTCCAATGTACCACTTTACATTAGGCTCGGTAAAATTCCAGCGAAGGGTTTTCGTCCAGGGTTTACGCCAGTGAAAATCAGAAGCGATTTCAGCCCAGAAGCCTTCAGGGTCTTCAACCGAACGCGTATATACCTGCTGATATTCTTCGAAACTCTGAATTTGAAAAGGAATCGTACTCATTGCTCG
>JASGGE010000076.1:0-17755 GCA_047605205.1 Siphonobacter sp. | reverse complement strand
GTTCCACTTGCTATTTTATTCCCCGAATGCCAATTTCATTTAGTCGATAGCATTGGTAAGAAAATTAAAGTCGTACAGGAAGTATCCAAAGCCCTCGGCTTAACGAATGTGCGAGCCGAACAGAAACGGGCTGAGCTCGTACCTGCCCAAGCCTATGATTTTGTAGTGAGCCGTGCCGTTACACGTATTACCCCTTTTTATGATTGGGTAAAAAACAAGGTGCACAAAAATCAGTTCAATGACCTCCGGAACGGTATTCTTTATTTAAAAGGCGGAGATTTGGAAGAAGAGTTACAGGAACTCAAACGAAAAACGGTAGTGTATACTCTATCAGACTACTTTTCGGAAGAGTTTTTCGAAACCAAGAAAGTAGTTCACGTACCTTTCTAGCAATTCTCCCGACGGCAGTAATAGTTTATTTATTTCCAACATAATTTTGCAAGGTATTCTTCCTCATTACCAAAACAACTATGGGCAGCTACGTTAATAATCATCTTATCAAAGACGAACACGTTCAGTACGAAACCTCTCATCACTGGATCGTTTTCTTTACCTGGTCTTCTCTTTTTACCCTCACCATTGCCGCCTGGATTCGCAAGGCTAGCAACGAATTTGTAGTTACCAACAAGCGTATTGTCATCAAAACCGGTTTTATTAGTAGAAATTCCGTTGAGCTTAATTTAGATAAAGTGGAAAGTGTTGATGTTCAGCAAACATTTCTGGGCCGCATTCTTGGTTATGGCACAATCGTGGTAAATGGTACGGGTACTACACATACCGGATTTCAGTACATTGATAACCCATTGGAATTCAGGAGAAAATATCAGGAGCAGTACGATCAATACACTCAATCAAGACGGTCATTTAATTAATTTTTTCAAAAAATGCTTGCGTTTGGCGATTTGAGACATTAGTTTTGCACTCGCTTTCTACAACAGCACTCCCGAATAGCTCAGTCGGTTAGAGCATCTGACTGTTAATCAGAGGGTCGCTGGTTCGAGCCCAGCTTCGGGAGCCTTAAAATCAAGCACTTACGAGTTAAAACTTGTAAGTGCTTTTTATTTTGTTTGCACAACATTTAGCCGCCAATTTCGGACCGGTTTCCGAAACTTGTCTTTTGTTCTTCCATTCAGGAAATCTTACGCCGCATCTGGTGCACGCTTTCGATGCTGATGATTTTGAGCTCGGAGAAATCCGGATCATATATGGCTTTGCACTCGATCTTGGCCACCGTCTGTGTGACGAGTGGCAGTGTCCGCCTTGCCGGTAAGTCCAAAAGTGTCTATCCACGTGGATTGTTGGCAAACAATCGAGTAATATACGGCCTGGAAGCTTAGGTTGACTTGTTACGTCCGGGTTTTGATTTACCGCCGATTATTCTGGTCACTGAGTCAGGCCTGGTATATGATGTTTAAATGTACTGATGATCCGTGTGATATTGAGGGCCGCCACTGCGTTCCTCAACATTATCTTAATTAAAGCACCCGCTTATTTAAGTTTTTGATGCAATTCCTTAAATAATATTTTTTTTTATTTAAATTTCGACCTACTTTCATTAAATAAGAGGCGTCTTATTCAAGTCTGTATGAAAATTTTTAAATCAGGACAATACGTTAATCAGGGATATTACAAGGCGTTTGTACCGAACTTTATTGACCGCCCCTGGGTGTTGGATGATATGGACGTATTGAGGCTTCTTAGCCAGGCTGATAGGCAGTTAGGTCGCTTGGATATGTATTCTGAGTATGTTAACATCGATCTTTATGTCAGCATGCATATTGCGAAAGAGGCAACCCAGTCTTCTCGGATTGAGGGTACTCAAACGAATATGGAAGAGGCCTTTATGAAAAAAGAGGATGTTGCCGCGGAAAAGCGTGATGACTGGGAGGAGGTTCAGAACTATATAATGGCGATGAATCAGGCTGTGAGGAAGCTTCAAGAGCTACCTTTTTCTAGTAGACTTATCCGAGAAGCTCATAAAATCCTGTTGCAAGGAGTTAGAGGAGAGTACAAAATGCCTGGCGAATATAGAACCAGTCAAAACTGGATTGGCGGAGCGACGTTGAACGATGCTGTATTTATACCCCCTCCCCACATTATGTTGCCCGAATTGATGTCGGATTTGGAGAAATTTGCTAATGATGAATCTAATCCACTTCCCGACCTTCTAAAAATAGCCTTGATTCATTACCAATTTGAAACAATACATCCTTTTTTAGACGGTAATGGCCGGGTGGGTCGACTATTAATTACTTTATATTTAGTAAGCAAGGGTATTCTAAAACAGCCCATTTTATACTTGTCGGATTTTTTTGAAAGGAATCGAGTCCTATACTACGACAATTTGATGCGAGTCCGTACTCATAATGATTTGGGGCAATGGTTCAAGTTTTTTCTAACTGGCGTAATCGAAACGACGAAGCAGGGAACTCACACCTTTGATGGGATAATGCAGATGCAGAGAACGTTGGATGATCGGTTAAAGCCCCTCGCCAATAAGGCACATGACGCAAGGAAAGTTATTGAAAATTTATATGAAAGACCTGTTATAGAGGTATCTAGGGTGGAATCGATAATTGGCAAATCGAATGTATCTGCTTACAAATTGATTGCCGATTTGGAGAAGGTGGGAATTCTTCGAGAGATTACTGGAGGGCAAAGAGGGAGAATGTATGTTTTTAAAGACTATCTCGATTTGTTCACATATCATCGCTTGTAAACTCAATGAGTAGCAATTGATGGTTTGATCTGGGGTTGACAGTATTTCAGTGCTAGTAAAGCTTATTCAGAAAAATATATACAGGAATAAAATGACCATCGGGTACAATTCCTTCAGCTTTTAGCGGGGAAATATTTTGAAGGTTATATCGTTTTAGGTCGCCAATTGTCCCCGTTACATGGCATAGTAGCGGGCTTTCCCTTTCTATCGTCAAAGCGTAAAGTAGCTATTACCAGCTTATCCGGCCTTGGCTTCTGCCCTGCCTCAACAATTAGTACGGCAGAGATGGACGAAGGATCGGGATTGTGCTTTTGCTGCCTGCAGCTCGTCTTTAGAGAGTTTACCTTCTATAATGCGGCTTAATGGGCTAGTTTTTCGGATTTAGTCATGCTAGATCAAGCGTTAGTTTTGATTAGTTTGAATAATTACCTTACTCCGGTCTATATAGTGCTGTAGGTCAGGTGCCAGATAAAGAGTCAGGTAAGGCTTGAACCGAGACGTTCTTCAGCTGACTTCTTTAGCTGACGCAGGAGCTTAATTCGATTAGACGGGTTCTTCTTACTCTCGTCCTGTACATCCTCCCCACTCTTGCGAGGTAATAGATACAGGTTGCATTTTCCCATTCTCCTCAGCTTCGATAGCATAGAGCCTTGAAATGCGTGAATAGATAATGCGAACCTTTAATGGGTAAGATCCATCTTTCTTAGCCCTTCGGGTATCAATGATAATCTTAAAAATGGGCAGCTGGTGATTCTTTTAATTACATGCCTGATTCGTGTTATGCAAATCGAAATTTGAGTAACAATTTGCATAACACATCTAGCAAAATAACCATTAACAATGAACAACCAACATGTCATAAAATATATCTGACTGTTAATCAGAGGGTCGCTGGTTCGAGCCCAGCTTCGGGAGCCTTAAAATCAAGCACTTACAAGTTTTAACTTGTAAGTGCTTTTTTATTGCACAAACTATAATTAAACAAAAATTTACGGCTTTACTTATTTACGTACGTCTTCTCGGATTAAAGAGTCCTATACCCAGCTTCTCACAGCACTGCTAATTTCATGTGAAAGCAATGGACGTTTTTTGTAAAATATACTCACACAAACTAATTATTACTACCCAATCATCTACAAAATTACAGGGCACCGGAACGTGCCAAAATACTTTCTTTCCCTTTATAAATTATTCATTTTTTTTAACTACTTTAACAAACGGGTTGTAAGATGATAACATCTGCTCCAGAAAAGTAAATTATGCAGTAGATAAAACAAACCGTCTTCAAAAAAGGGTATTCCTGGTAAAAATTACACAGATTTGATAGATTTTGTTTTAAGTAAATGATAGTATGTTATTAAAACAAGCAGTTTTGTCTATTCTGGACGCATGTTAGTCGATTTTTTTTTAAAAAGGGAATAATTATGCTCTATTTCCAGAAACGGAATATAAATTACATACCATTATATAATGTATGGTTAATTATAATGCGTTAGAGCATTTTATTCCAGTAGCATCTTAAAGAAAATAATTCAAAGAATTTTATTAGTTGTAATAATTGCATTATAATTACATAGTTAAAATAATATCTTTCTGCTAATTATTTAAAATTACTAGTCTCCTACCTTTCACAATTAAAACTATACACTACACCAATTACGTTGAATTGTTTATCAATTTAATTAGCATAGCTAGTGTCAATTAATTTTTAGTTTATCATTCACACTACTAACTTATGGCTATTTCTGTACGCTACGCATCTTTCTATTTATTTTTTATTTTACTCAGCACAAATTGCCTGGGGCAAGCAAAAATAATTGGATCATTAAAAGACAATCTACAGCAACCTCTTGTTTTTGCTAATCTTACACTACATCAAACAAAAGATTCCTCTCTTGTTAAAGGTATTCTTAGTGACTCTTTAGGCAATTTTAAATTTGAAAACATAAAAATTGGAAATTATATAATTGGTGCTTCAACGCTTTCAACTAAGAAGAAATATTTGTATGCCGTTGAAGTTGCTGATTCATCGAAAATATATGACTTAGGGACGATATATATAGAGGAAAACGCTACAAAATTAAGCGAAGTAAAAGTTACAGCAAAAAACCTCTAATTGAAAGAAAACTAGATAGGTTGGTTGTTAATGTAGAAGGCTCCAGTTTAGCAAAAGGGAATAATGGTTTAGAACTATTAAATTATATTCCAACGGTCCGATTAGACTACAAAGGAGAAATAGCTGTTATGGGTAAAAAAGGAGTATTGATTTATATTGACAACATCCCACAATATAACTTGTCTAACGATTTTTTAAAATCAATGCGAGCCGAAACCATTGAAAAGGTAGAAGTGTACAGTAACCCTCCAGCCAAATTTGATGCTTCTGGTTCGGCAATAATAAATATCATTACCAAAAAAGATAAAATGTTTAGTACCCTTTCCGAAGAAGTGACCACTCCTATATTTCCAACAAACGATATTAATGGTTTAAAATATACAAGTAGTTATACAACTCTTACACTTTTTAATTCTTTTGGAAAATTTAAAACACGAACAATCGTTAGCCCAAATCTTGACAATAGTGGATTTTCAAAGTCACTAGAAAAACTAGTTTATAACACCACTGGTACGATGCGGGAAAACCAATATTCCCAAAATGCCCATTCCCCATCCATCAGATTGGGAATAGCTGCCGACTATGATATAAACAAAAATGATGCTTTTATACTCGATTATTCATACCTGCAAAGAAGAAGTGAGTTAAACAATAGTAACAATTATTTATATTACAATGAAACTTCTACAATTGATTCAAGTTATTCTTTAACAAGCAATTCTATTGCAAAAGTAAATTCATCTAAACTTTATATCGGATATACTCATAAAGTAAACACGTCCGGAAAACAGTTGTCGTTAGGGTATCAGAATATTATCTATAACCATGACGATCAATATAATTATCTAAATTCTATAAATGGTGAAGTACAAAACTCTTATACAACACCAATAAATTCGCAAAAGGTAAATGCAGGAAATCTGAATATCAAATTACCAATAAAAAATGGATATAATCTTGAAATAGGCACAAAATATACAAACGTCACTTATTCTTCCAAATACAATTATTACAATATTTCGTATAATAATATTGCTATAGAAGACAGTAGTTTTAGAAATATATATTTTTATAAAGAAGGTATCTTAGGAACTTTTTTTTCATTACAAAAAAATTTTAATAAACTACAAACATCTATTGGATTAAGAAATGAATACACAAAATCATCTGGAAATACAGATGGAGTAATCATTGAAAAAAGTTACAATAATATATTTCCATCCGTATTTTTACAATATACTATTACTGATGAAAAACAAATAGGCGTCTCTTATACCAAAAGGGTTCAACGCCCGTCTTATAATGAATTTAATTCAAAAGGAATTCCTTTTTTTAATAGCCTACTTAATATTCTTGAAGGTAATACCAATCTGTCACCTCAATTCACACACGCACTAGAAGCAAATTATACGTATAAAGATTGGTACATTGCTTTTTCATTAAATAGAACAGATAAACGAAGAGTAACCTTACCTGTTTCAATAGAAGGATATAGTATTATTAGTAAAGTATTTAATTTGTCTTATTCAGAAAATTTTACTTTTTCAATTAATAAACCTTTTCAAATAACAAATTGGTGGCAAACAAGTAATAGTGTAAATTTTTACATTCATCAATCCAAACTATTGGACAATACTCTCATAAAAGGCAACTATTGGGACATAAGTAGCCAGCAAACTTTTATACTGTCAAAAACAGCCCGTATTGAGGCATATCTTATGTATTTTTCAGGTGAGATAGAACAATACACCAAATCTGGAAATATGAAAACTATTGATATAAGTTATAAGAACACTTTTCTTAAAAACAGGCTTGAAATGACACTTGGTTTAAGCGATATTTTAGGTTTTAATAAATTTATTACAATATCAAACACTCCACTTATATACGAGTACACAAAATCCATTATAAATCAAAGAAAGTTAAAAGTTTCTTTGATTTATAAATTTCCAACATCCATTAAATTTCAAAAGAAAAGGGGCACAACAAATGATTTTGGAGAAATAAGGGCTAATTAAAAAGATGGTAAAATGCAAATAAATTAAAGGTAATACTCAATAGAGTAAGACCTTTAAGGGTTCAGTGATTTATCACATTAGAGTAAATTATATAATTCAATTGTTTTACTACTTTTTGTTTTTTTGCTCTTATGAAAGCAAAAATTGAAAATGGCTGTTTTTTTATTTAATCTTTCCTCCTGTTCTTTTTTATCGTTGTTTTCGATATATTTTGCTCTGGTTATGTACATTATTCTTTATGTATAGGGATTTTGAATATATCGGAATAGTTATCTCGGATCCTATTTATCGAAAAACATATAGTATACTTGCCACTTTTTTCTTCGGTAGTCTGACGATAGGAGCCTATTTTAGTATTGTTTGGTTGGCTAGACGCTATATTTTTATTCGTTTTCAGATTGGTACATTTTTAGGATGTATAGTACTATTACACATTCTTTTTTCTTATTTAGTATATGAGCATTTTATCTATTTTACACACTTACTGACAATTCATAATTTGCCCACTGTTTATCAAAGGCATCTAGATCAATTTGCAGCTATTAATTGGTGGAAAATACCTTTTTATTTTTATTTAACTGGGGTTTTTACATATTCATTATTTTATAATTATCTATTCTATGCAGTAGGCCTAAAGTTGATTAAAGATCTATTCGTTATAAAAATGAGAGAGGATCATCTACAAAAAGAAAATATACAACTTGAATTTAATTTTCTCAAAGCTCAAGTAAATCCCCATTTCTTATTTAATACCTTAAATAATATTTACGCTTTCTCTATCAAATCACCTGAACAGGTTTCAGATCTTATTTTAAAATTAGCGGAGCTGATGCGGTATTCCTTATATGAAACAGAACAAGCTTTTGTCCCTCTTACGAAAGAACTTACCTTTTTAGAAAGTTATGTCTATCTGCAACGAATTCGTCATGAAAAAACGATTCAATTTTCCTATGAGATACTTGGAGAACCAGGAAGCTCTCAAGTCCCTCCTTTTATTTTAATAGTCTTTGTTGAAAATGCTTTTAAGCACGGGGTGCAACTTAGTACAAAGGCTGGTTGGCTTTCTATTCAACTATTAATCGAAAAAAATATATTAACTTTTACAGTTAAATAATATACCTGCTAATATTTTTATTTCTTCCAAGCCCGGTGGAATTGGCTTACAGAATGTTCAAAAACGGTTGGAACTCTATTACCCAAATCAGCACGAACTTGTTTTAAATAAAAGCGAAAAGGAATTTCAAGTATACCTAACTCTTGATTTAAACTACCATGTACCGAGTAATTATCGTTGATGATGAGCCCCCTGCTCGTGATATTCTGGACGTATTTATAGGGCGTATGTCTGAGCTAACATGCGTTGCTATCTGTGCAAATGTATATGAGGCTTTGGTAGCTATTGAACAATATAAGCCCGATCTGGTTTTTCTTGATATCCAAATGCCAGAGCTAACAGGAATAGATCTTTTAAGTTTGGCGTTACCTCATCAACCTGCTTTTATCTTAACTACTGCTTACTCTCAATATGCGGTAGAAAGTTATAATTTTAATGTTGTTGATTATCTACTTAAACCCATTGTCTTTGACCGTTTTGTAAAAGCTATCCTTAAATTTAAAGGAAGTACCTCTACACAATTAGATATTGATTTAAATACGACTGTTCATTATCCTACAAATTCTGTATGGATCCGGGAAGAAAAACGGCTGTTACAAATTCCTTTCGATCGTGTGCTTTACATTGAGGGTATGAAAGATTACGTGAAAGTCTTTTTAACCGATCAAATGATCATGAGCCATATGAGTATTGGTAAAGCTGAAGAACTATTCATCCCCCCTACTTTTGTTCGCATACATCGATCGTATTTAGTCCGTTTGTCGGCCATTCGGATCATTGATGGTAATACAGTACTACTTGATGGAGGTATAGAACTTCCGATTGGCCCACTGTACCGGGAAATGTTAAAAAAACTATTTCGGCTTTAGGCTAATGTTTATCGATTGTAAGGTGGTCTTAGTCGATTAAACTTGTGAAGAGTGGACAAGTAGCTGTACTTGCACGTTAATTGTGCATGCATCCTCCACCTTTAACTATACTTGGTTTATGAAAGCTTGTATATACCCCAAAAACGCGTTCATTCCTTCAGCCCCATCTGTTCAACTTACGAAAAAAAGCCCCTTACTACGCTAGCCTGTACAGTGACGGTACCTCTGCTGACCCTCGTTGCTCAAAAAAGAAATACGTTTACTCCTTTTGTCCATTTTAAATGATGGAGCCTGACTTTTTTTGGTTACGGCAGCCGCTTTTTTCATTTGATCATAATTGGCTTTATTCCCTTCATTTGTTATCATTCATTGGGTTTCCTTCTTAGCATAGATTAATTTCAACAGGTATGCCATTAGCGGGTTTACCTTAAAACAAGTGTGTTTTGCAACATACCGGGTGGTTATCTCGTATATACCTTTTACAAGAACATCTAAACCATTTTTCAATAAATTTCATGCGAGCAAAACGAGGATTCTTACTAGTCGGAATGGTTCTGATCCAAAGATCTACTTTCGGGCAGTCTGTTTATCCTTTCTCTTTTTTCACGTTTAACGATTCCCCTCTATGCAAAGAAAAGACTTTCTAAAAAAAGGCTTTACCGCCTTAGGTATGGTTGCCATTGCCCCCTGGATTAATGCCTGTAAAAAAGACAGTGAAACTACTGCCGATGATACATCAGATGATACCTGTTCCCAGTATCCCACGGTGACCGAAGGCCCTTACCCTACCAAGAATCCCGAAAATTTTGTCATGTCCGACATTACTTCCGACCGGGAAGGAACCGCTCTTAGTGTACAAATCACGATAAAAGACTACGCAAACAGTTGTGCGGTTAGCTCTGGGCTCCTGGTCGATATCTGGCATTGTGACGCCGAGGGAAACTATTCGCAGTATGGCGGCTCAGGAAGTACTCAGTCTACGAATTATCAATCCGTGAATTTTTTAAGGGGACGTCAGACCACCGACAGCACCGGAACGGTTAGTTTTACTTCTATCTATCCAGGCTGGTATGAAGGTCGTACTACTCACATTCACGTACATGCCTATACCGCCAGTGGGACCAGTTTGGTGGTTGCTCAAGTTGCTTTTCCTGAAAGTATTACCAGCACCGTGTATGCCCAGGGAGCTTATGCCAGTCACGGTCAAAAGGGTGTTGCCAATGCATCCGACAACATTTTTAGTGCTACCTACGGCTCAGGTACCTTGCTTGATATCTCCTTAGCCTCGGTAAGTGGCAGTACATCTGCTGGTTATACATTAACGCATAGCATTGCTTATTAACAAAGCATGGATCAGCAAACGAAAGCACAAATTTTACTGGCTGATCATCGCGGATGTTCGGTGCTCGGTGGGCTACGAAGCTTTCATACCTTCAATTTTGGTCGGTATTTTGATGAAAGCCGTAGCCCATTCGGGCTGCTGCAGGTACTAAACGATGACAGTTTGCAGGCCGAGCACAGTGTCCGGATTACCCTGAACCCCACTACTGAAATAGTACTACTGCCGATAGTAGGAGGGTTGGAATTGCAAATCAATAACGAAGAACCCGTATTTATCGAGTCGGGCCAGCTCTTCCACGTACAATCGGTAGAAGCTGCCACGCTCAAAATCACCGATCCTTACCCAGCCAACGAGGTTAATTTTTTACAGCTCTGGCTTTCCTCCTCTCAGGCCCCTCTTTCCAGCACCAAAACAGAAACTATTTGGTTTCCAATTGATTCAAAAAATCAATTGCATCCTTTATTTACCTCTTATGGCCAAACCAGCAAAGGTTGGATTGGCAAGTACACCTTACGCAGTGAAGGTGTATTAACCTACGAGGAAAATACTCAAGGTCTGTTTGTGTTTGTCATTCAGGGAGCCTTTGAAGTACAAAACCGGTTACTGCAACCTCGCGATGGATTGAAACTGTGGAATTTGCAAGAAGCCCTCGAGTTTGAAGCTTTATCCGAGGACGCCATTCTGCTAGTAGTGGAACAACAGACTTGTGAGTAGTAAAGTCCGTTTACATATAACTCTTCACGTTCGTAGTAAAAAAAACTATCTAGTCTTTTGGTTAGGTAGTTTTTGTATACGTTGAGATTTTTCGAAGAAGCGTGCCTGTGCTAGCCGAAAGAAACAATCCTGATCCACGGGCTATGCTTGTTTCTAGCACTGTTATCACGCCTTATCTAGTATGATTCCCCCACATGTACAGTTCCCAAAAGTCTTTAGGAAATCGTAATCTTCGCCATTTTCACAACAAATTCCGTCACTTTGCACTGCCAAATTTACATTACTCCCCGCTATACCCCAGCAAGGGCTTGCTCTAAATCGGCAATGAGGTCTTCCACATTTTCAATACCAACTGAATATCGAATCAAGCTTTCAGGAATACCTAATAATCGACGTTGCTCTTCTGTTAATTCCACGTGGCTTGTTGTCCGCGGAGGGCCTGCCAATGTACTGACCGAACCCAAACTGGCCGCCAGATGCACCAGATGAAGGCTTGGCAAAAACTTCTTTACGTCTTCGTAATCTCCTTTTAATGAAAAGCTCATCATCCCGCCAAAACCTGACATTTGTTCTTTGGCAATAGCATGACCAGGGTGCGATTCTAAACCAGGATAAAATACTCCGTTAATTTTGGGATGAGCCTGTAAGAATCGGGCAATTTTCATTGCTGAAGCATTTTGTCGTTCGATACGTAATTCGAGGGTTTTCATACCTCGTGCGATCAGATACGCAGGTTCGGCCTGTAAACTGGCTCCATTGATTTCCCGGAACCGAAATACTTTATCTACCAGCTCTTTACATCCGCACAACACCCCGCCCATGGCATCAGAATGCCCACACAAAAACTTGGTGGCACTATGCAAAACCAGATCAGCCCCTAATTGCAATGGATTTTGATTGATAGGAGTAGCAAAGGTGCTATCGACTACCACTACGGCTCCTGCTTTTTTAGCAGCCATAGCCAACCGTTTAATGTCAACGATTTTAAGGGTAGGGTTAGTCGGTGATTCCAGATAAACCAAGTCACAACCCTTAGCTATTTCGGTTTCCAGCTCTTCATGATTGGTGGTATCACAAAGGGTTACGTTGATGTTATAGGCAGGCAGAAAATCCAGAAATAAGCGGCTTGCTCCGCCATAGGTGTCTTTAATCGAAACAACTCGTTTGCCAGGGCCAAGTAATGCAAACAGCGTATTACTGATGGCTCCCATGCCCGTTGCGAAAGACGTTGCGGCTTCAGCACCCTCTAGTATTCGGATTTTTTCTTCCAAAACATGAACGGTAGGGTTTGTGTTACGGCTGTAGATATAGCCTTCCTGTTTTCCTAACGAAACCCGATGCCACTCGTCAAGATCTTTATAAGCATAGGTTACACTGTTAACAATAGGAGGGGTCGTAGCACCGCTCTGAAAATGCTCGTTTTCGCCAGCCCATACGGCGGACGTACCTTTCTTGGGGGAATTCATGAATTACGATTGATTACGATAATGAATAGATTTCCTGTTTCAGGAATTAGGAGGCATCTATTACAGAATATAAAAATGGTTACACTAAATCAGTAATAATTAGTGTAATTTTCTTAACCATTCATTTTACAGAATATACTTTCGGTATTCTGTTTTTAAGTAAAATTATACACAAAAATCAGACCTCCCAATATTCAAGAATCATTGGGTGGAATGGTCACTTAAATTACCCTGAATGCCGATGGAAAATAAAAGGCTATAAAAAAGGGACAGCCTTACGACTGTCCCGTTACTTCTTTTATAAAAATGGAATTACATTCTCACGAGCTGATTCCCTCTCAAAACGGGTAAGACGTCGTATAAATCTTCCTGCAAGCAATAGGCAATGTCTTTCTGAATGCCTAAGCGTTGCAGGCGACGCACGTGCGAGGAATTCGCAACAAATCCAAGCATATCATTTTTCCCTTGCTGATAAAGTCGCTGAGCCATCATGGCAGCATCTTCCGAAATCGCGAAACTATCCTGTAGGCGATCCACCAATGCTCCCGCAAACAAGGTGTCCTCCAGATTAGGTTTACCCTTCCAGCCTGCACATAAAACCAGCACATCATACTGCTGATTCTTCAAATATTGGGACAAGGCTCCCAGATTCAGGAACGCCCCAATCATCACTTTTACGGCCCCTCGTGACTTCGTGATGGCCAACGTGCCATTAGTGGTAGTAACCGCAATCGTTGATCCCACAAATTTTTCATTCATATAACTGAATGGAGAATTGTCCAGATCGTAACCCTCTGGAGTTGAGCCATTACGTTCTGCTGCCCCATAATGCCCTAAAGCCCGTAAGGCGTTACATTCATCAATGGTGGCTACCGGAATAATGGCTTCTACTCCATAGGCAAATCCTGTTACCATACAGGACGTTGCTCTGAAAATATCGACTACTATAACAATGGTATTATCAATCTTATGCTGATAGAGCAGTTCGGGGGTAAGACAAACGTCTATTTGTTTCATTATTACATGCTGGATGCGATGAAGATCCGATTCATCCCAATTTCTGATTTGTAAAGATAGGAAATGTTCCAGGGGCTTACCAGTCGAAGTCCAGCCCTAACATATTCTTTAAGTCATGCACTGCCGGATTTTTTTTAGCCAGGAAATTAAATTTTTCCGATTGAGTATAGGGCATCCGATTTCCTTGCTGCTCTAAAACAAAAGCATGAATCTGGATATGGTCGTTTTTCAGCGTTGTTCGTAAAAAAGTCAATAAATCAGTTTTAAGATCATTAAGAAGCTCCAACTGAACCGGATTGTCAAGTCCTAATTGTATTACGTGACCTTTCATTGTAAAGACCCGGTCCAGGGTAACGACTTCACTCATCGAGTCCCCCTGACGACGCTGCTCTACGAATTCCTTCCAGGCTTCGTGCAATTTCTCTTCTGTATAAAGCTGATTCTGCTTTACTTTTACGTCCTTTTTTTCTGCTTTTTTCTCTTCAGCCTTGTTCTCAAACGCGTTTAGATCAATCGTTGCCTTTAATCTGGATACTGGGTTAACTACCGCTTTGCCTGACTGGGGCGTATCTACCCTAACCGATTCCGTTGTCATGGGCTTAGGCGGTTCAGAAACAAGAGGTTCTATTTTCGGAACCTCAACCGTTGGAACATAGACTGGTTTCGGCTCAGCTAGCTTTTTTTTTTCAGCCTCTTCCGTTGGCAGGGCTGAAAGATTTAGCATTGCTGGCAAATGAGCCATCTTGGCAAGGGCGATCTCAACGTGCAGACGCTGTTGTTTCGCCTGTTTGTAATTGATATCGCACTGGCTACCCAGACTTAAGGCTGATAGCAGAAAAGACAACGAGGCCTGAGCCGATTGCTCTACGTAACGATTCTGAACGCTTGCAGATACCTGAAGTAATTTGACCGTAGCCGGATCTTTACAGACCATCAGGTTACGCAGGTGTTCCAGCAAGCCAATCACAAACTGGTGTCCATCAAAACCCTTCCGGAGTATTTCATCAAAAAGTAACCAGGTATTCACCACACTACCCGCCAGAAGAGCCTCCGTAATTCGGAAGTAATAATCATAATCAAGAATATGCAGATTTTCCAGTACTTCCCGGTATTCAATTCGCCGATCTTTTGAGAATGTTACGTTCAGATCAAACATAGACAGGGCGTCCCTAAGGCCCCCATCTGCTTTTTGAGCAATGAGTTCAAGAGCCTCATATTCGGCGTCTATTCCCTCATTCTGGGCAATATGGCCCAAATGGTCGGCCATATCTTTGATCTGAATACGGTTGAAATCAAAGATTTGACAACGGCTTAAAATCGTAGGTAAAATCTTATGTTTCTCCGTAGTAGCCAGAATAAAAATAGCATAACCAGGGGGCTCCTCTAACGTTTTCAGAAACGCATTAAAGGCACTCGTTGACAACATGTGAACCTCGTCAATGATGTACACTTTTTTGCTTCCCATCTGGGGGGGGTACCGAACCTGATCAATCAGATTACGAATATCTTCAACAGAATTGTTCGAGGCCGCATCCAGTTCATGTACATTCAGTGAAGCATTATTCTGAAAAGCAATGCAGTTTTCACACTCTCCGCAGGGTTCTACGTGATCATCCAGACGCAGGCAGTTTATTGTTTTAGCCAGAATACGGGCACAGGTTGTTTTGCCCACGCCCCGCGGACCGCAAAACAAAAAGGCCTGAGCCAGGTGATTGGTTCGAATAGCATTTTTGAGCGTCGTGGTAATATGCGACTGCCCTACTACTGAATCAAATGTCACCGGACGATACTTCCGAGCCGAAACCACAAACTGCTGATCTTCCATTCTACAAAGTTACGAACGGATTTCGTTTGAGTATACCGTTTTTGATGAAGACCGAAAATCAGCCGATACGCTTTCTTTTAACAGATTAGCAGGTATGAATACCAGGTTTCAAAAGTTGGTTTCAGGTAAGCCTTGAATTTGTTCATATCCATCGTCCATCAATAAAAACAGGTCTATTGACTGCACGTGAATCATGTCCGAACCATCTTCTTCCTGGGTTATACTTGTTTTTCAGCCATGGTATAAACTGGTTAAAAGGAAACGTATTTTCTTTCTTAAAAACGTTTGCCACACCAAATCAATTAAGTAATGCTCTTAAATACAGCGGAGTCTTTTGAAAATCGAAGGTTACAAACTCAAAACTACCCCGATAAACATTTCCCCCAAACACTTGGCCATCTAGGATTTGCCGCCTACTTTTGCAAGCACAAATCAAGACAATGGCAAACATTCTGTACTCGGCTTCTTATTACTATTACTACGCCAACGCGTAGAGCCGGGTAGGAAATTGTTTTTTCATAAAAGCACTGTAACATTCCGAAGCCGGCCCGTATGGAGTCGGTTTTTTTATTTATACTTATTTTCCCATGGCAACGTCCAGTATTCAGCCCGCACAACGGCTTGGCTTAGTAAAGGAGTACTATTTCTCGACAAAACTGAAGGAAATCGCCGAGATGAAAAGTCGGGGGCTTGATGTCATTAATTTAGGCATTGGCAGTCCTGATTTACCTCCATCAGCCGAAACCATTGAGGCTCTTAACGCTTCGGCTCATAATCCTAAGAACCACGCCTATCAAAGCTATATCGGATTACCTGATTTACGGAAAGCCTTTGCGGACTGGTACCGGATGTATTTTAACGTAGAGCTGAATCCTGTTAACGAAGTGTTACCCTTATTAGGCTCGAAAGAGGGGATTATGCACATTGCTATGAGTTACCTCGAACCCGGCTCCGTGGCTCTAGTGCCTAACCCCGGATATCCTACATACCGGGCAGCTTCGTTATTAACCGGAGCGGAAGTCAGAGAGTATGATCTTTCCGAAGAAAACAACTGGTTACCAGATTTAAAAGCCCTGGAACAAACCGATTTGTCTAAGGTAAAGCTTATGTGGGTAAATTATCCGCATATGCCTACCGGGGCTAAAGCAACGCCAGAACTTTATAGAGAGTTAGTTGCCTTCGGACAAAAACATACTATCCTGATTGTTAATGACAATCCGTATAGCTTCATTTTAAATGACGATTACCAGAGTATTCTCACCATTGAAGGAGCAAAAGAAGTAGCCTTAGAACTAAACTCCCTCTCTAAATCGCATAATATGGCGGGCTGGCGGATTGGAGCTTTGATGGGTGGAGCTGAACCTATTTCGAATGTCCTTCGGTTTAAGTCAAATATGGATTCCGGGATGTTTATGCCCGTGCAGGAGGCCGCTATTCAGGCCTTATCGAATCCACCTTCGTGGTATGCTGAGTTAAACGCCATTTATAAAGAACGCCAGAAAAAGGTTTTTGAAATTCTGGATTTGCTACACTGCGTTTATGATCCACAACAAACGGGAATGTTTGTCTGGGCAAGAATTCCTGAAGGTTACCCTAATTGCTATGCCTTGTCCGATGAAATTCTCTATAAAGCAACTGTCTTCCTGACTCCCGGTGGAATTTTTGGTTCACAGGGAAATCGCTATATCCGACTTTCGCTTTGTGCCGATGTATCCGTTTTCGAAAACTCTATTTTACGCATTCGAAAACTGAAAGGCATCTGCTAGGAGTTAGGGTAAAGGATTGTTTCAATGCCAAACGGCAGCGATACGGGTTCAGAATCTTAAAACTGAAAATCGTAAATTACGAAAATGACTATATCTATTGTCGGGATTGGGTTAATTGGCGGGTCAATGGCCCTGGCCCTGAAAGATTCCGGTTTTGCTCAAACCATTATTGGCGTTGATAAGAAAGTTGAACACGTTGTCAAAGCCCTTGAATTACAACTGGTCGACAAAGTAGCCTTACTAGATGATGCCATCAACCAATCAGATCTTATTATACTCGCCGTACCCGTCGACGGGCTGCTAACCTTATTACCGTACGTATTAGACCGGATTGATAAGCAAATTGTGATTGACGTAGGTTCAACCAAACGACCTATTGTAGAAGCCGTTCAGCATCATCCGAATCGTCGTCGGTTTGTGGCAACGCACCCGATGGCGGGTACGGAGTATTCCGGGCCAGAAGCTGCCGTTCGAGGATTATTTACCGGGAAATATAATGTCATCTGCGATGCCGCCGATTCTGATCCGGATGCCGTCGCTACCGTAAAAGATCTGTATGAACGCATCGGTATGAACATAACCGAATTCGATTCCGTCTCGCACGATGTTCATACTGCTTATATTTCACACATTTCGCACATTTGTTCGTTCGCATTAGCCTTAACAACACTAGAGAAAGAAAAAGAAGCAAACCGCATTTTCGAGCTGGCTAGCTCGGGTTTTGCCAGTACCGTTCGATTAGCGAAAAGCAATCCCGAAACCTGGATTCCGATTTTCCGTCAAAACCGG
>JASGGE010000075.1:0-17933 GCA_047605205.1 Siphonobacter sp. | reverse complement strand
CTTTGATTAATACTTCTCCGTTCTGATAATGAACATTGTCATCACCCGTACCGTGAATATATAATAAATTGCCTTTCAGATTCTTTACATGGTTAATCGGTGAACCTTTCACATAGTCTGCTTCGGCTTCACTGGGAATACCCATGTAGCGTTCCTCGTAAACATTATCATATAAGTGCAGATTCGTCACGGCTGCAATCGCAATACCCGTTTGATAGATTTCCGGATATTGCATCAAGGCATTCAATGTAGACATACCACCACCACTCCAGCCCCAGATCGCCACACGTTCTTTATCGATAAAAGGCCATTTCAGAATTTCCTGAGCACCTAATGCCTGATCTTTCGCGTTGACAGCCCCGTTATTACGATAAATAGCTTTTCGCCATGCCCTACCTTTAGGAGCAGGTGTTCCGCGGTTATCAAGCGATACATATATGTAGCCTTTTTCAGCCATATTTCCCTGGAAAAGGAAATTATTACCTGTTCCGAAACGATCATTCACGGTAGTAGCAGCGGGCTCACCATAGACGTAAAAGACCACTGGATACTTCTTCGTTGAATCAAAGTTGGCTGGTTTGATCATCCAGCCATCCATGGTTACACCCTCTGCGGTTTTTACCTGAAAAAACTCAACCATTCTGGTTTTAACATTCTTCAGCTCAGGAGCCGCTTTCCCATCAGCAGGTTTGTGGGCGGGCAAGCTCACAAAGCTTTCAACGGGTAATATGTTAGCTGAAGAAAACTGATGCTGAGCCCATAAGCCATTGGGAGAAATTTCATAATCATTCGTACCGGCATAGGTAGCAGGCGTAAGCCGTTCGGCTTTTGATTTACCATCCAGCTTCAAACGGTATAAATACTGCTGAGTAGCGTTTGTGGGCGAAGCCGCAAAGTATACATAACCATTCTTATCATCAACCCGATAGATTTTAATAATATCAAAAGAATCAGGAGATAATAATGTTTCCTTGCCTTCAGGGGTGATTTTATAAAGTTGCCGCCAGCCCCCTTTCTCGCTCATGTATAAGAATTCTTTTCCGCCGGGTAACCAATGCCAGTTGGTCATGTCACCTTCAGCCCAATTACTGCGTACATCAACCCAGGCAGCGTCTGATTCAGTCATGATTTTTTTCGACTGACCCGATATGCCATTCACCCAGTAAAAACTACCAACCTGCTGGCGGCGGTCTAACTGCTGTACCAGTAAATCAGAGCTATTAGGCACCCATTCCATACGCGGTAATAAGGTATTATCAGGCTCTCCGGGAATTTCGATGGGCGTAATTTTACCACTTTCTACTTCTACTGTTTTTACGTAAACAAACGAAAAGCGTTCCCCTGCTTTCGGATATTCTACCGGAATCGTAAAGGAGTATAATGAATCAGTATTGTTGATCATCAGGAAGTTACGAATCTGGCGGGCATCTACCGACCAGAAAGCAATCCGTTTACTATCCGGCGACCAGCGGAATCCATCCCGGCAGTCTAATTCTTCTTCGTATACCCAGTCAAACGTACCATTAATGATGCGATCTGTTCCATCGGTAGTAAGGGCTCTGCTTTGGCCCGTTTTTAAGTCCTCCACATACAGATTATGCTTTGATACATAAGCCACTTTCTGCCCATCCGGAGAAACTTTGGCAAACATTAATGTACTTTCGGGCAGATTCTTCCCAAGTTTCGTGATGGTATTCGCAGCCAGATCAACCAGCCAGTAATCGCCCCGAGTGGCATACCGCCAAACTCGACGAGCATTCGTATATACCAATACTTTACGTAATTGAGGTAAATATTCAAATGCCTGAACAACAAGTGGTTTCCCGATACTCGCAGGGGTTAACTGAGCTTGAGAAACCAGCACCGTTTCCGTTCCGGTTTTAACATCAATCTGTTTAATTTCACTGCCTTGCAGATTCAGGTAGCCGTTTCCGTCAGGAGTCCATTGAAACTGATGAGCATCTAAAATGGATAGAGGCTCAGGGCCAAAGGGAAATTTTTTGGGAAGTGGTTGAGCGTAGGCGTGTACACACAGACTAAGGAATACGAAAACAAAGTAGTTTTTCATGTTGTTAAAAAAGCCCAGCTGAGCACGGAGGATGGTCTGACATCCATAAATTTCCTAAAAATCACACGAAAAAGGAATATGAGCAAAGAACGGCTTGAAAAATACCAGATTGCTGTACCAATTTTAGCTTTCTAATTCTATTACAATATGCTTACAGCCTCAGAAGCTCTAGACCTGGTTTTAAAAAATCGTCTGAACCTCGGAACAGAAAAGGTTTCCTTAACAGAAGCCGTTGGCCGCATCCTGGCAGAACCCATTTATGCTGACCGGGACTTCCCTCCTTTCGAACGCGTCACGATGGACGGCATTGCCATCTGGCTGGAAGAACCCATTTCTTTAGCAACTTTTCAGATCGAAGCAACGCAATATGCCGGAGAACCAGCTCATAGCCTTTCTTCTCCCCAATATGCCATTGAAGTAATGACGGGGGCTGTCCTGCCTAAAGGCTGTAACACCGTTATTCGCTACGAAGACATCATTATTAAGGACTTAGATGGTGAACGGATAGCCTATGTACAAACCCCGATTTTCACAGGTCAGAACATCCATCATCAGGGCCAGGATCGCTCAGCCGGAAGCCTGTTAGTTGCTCCTGGCAAACCCATTCGGAGTACCGAAATCGGGGCCCTGGCCTCCGTTGGGAAAGATCAGATTTGGGTGGAAAAACAACCTCGTCTTGCTCTAATTTCAACGGGAGACGAATTAGTTGATGTTTCCCAACAGCCCTTACCGCACCAGATCCGGCGTTCGAATGGCTATCAGCTCGCTGCCTCTCTTCGGGAATTAGGTTTTAGCAGTACGCTTTTTCATTTGAAAGATCAGCCTACTCAGCTTAAGGAAGCATTGGCGAAAATTTTACAGGATTTTGATATTTTGTTGATGACTGGTGGTGTATCCGCAGGCAAAAAAGACTTTGTTCCGGGTATTCTGCAAGAATTAGGAGTTATTAAACACTTTCATCAAATCGCTCAACGCCCTGGCAAACCCATGTGGTTCGGCACACATCCTGCAGGTAAGGCTGTTTTTGCCTTGCCTGGTAACCCGGTTTCAACGTTCGCCTGTTTTCTGAAATATGTTCGAGCCTATCTAATACCAGCTCAATCGACGTTGGTAGCTGCGTTGAGTGAACAGATTGTATTTAAACCTGACCTGACGTACTATGTTCCGGTGGCCGTTCAGGGAAATACCGAAGGGAAATACGTGGCTATACCGTTGAAAGGTTCAAATTCAGGCGATTTTGCGAACTTAATGGATTGCACGGGTTTCCTGGAATTACCCGCTGATCGATCGGATTTTGCCATTAACGAAGTATTTCCTTATATCCCGTTTAAAATTTAATAACCTCAATACCTTACGTTTTTTAATCCGATAATGCCTTGGATGTATGATGTCACTACCGGTATTTCGCCAGGAAGTCCAGTACGAATTTCAACAAATTCTTCAATACTGGTTAACCTATGCTCCTGATCCACGCGGCGGTTTTTATGGACGGGTAGATACCCAGAATCAGCCTGATTTAAACGCTAGCAAAGGTGTTGTGCTGAATGCCCGCATTTTATGGTCTTTTTCGAATGCTTTTCGCATTACTAAAAATCCGGCTTACCGCTCCCTGGCAAATCGGGCTTATCTATATCTGAAAACTCATTTTATCGATCCAACCTATGGTGGCGTATACTGGTCAGTAAAAGCAGATGGCTCCCCCGAGATTACCAAAAAGCAGTTGTACGGGCAGGGTTTTGCTTTATATGGTTTGAGTGAGTATTATCGGGCGACCAAACTCCACGAAGCACTTGCAGAAGTTCAAAAACTATACCGAACCATAATAGAGCATGCCTATGACACGAAAAATGGCGGATTTATCGAGGCCTTTGAGCAAGACTGGTCGGATACAGATGATTATATTCTGAGCAAGGGTGACCGGCGAAAATCCATGAATACGCATCTGCATTTAATTGAACCCTTAACCAATCTGTATCGGGTTTGGCAGGATGCAGGCTTACGTACACACGTAAGCAATATGCTCGAAAGAGAGTTTATGACGCATATCATTGACCCGATTACCTATCATATGCGGCTTTTTTTTACGGAAGACTGGCAGATACGCTCAGCCGAAATTTCATACGGCCATGATATTGAAGCTTCCTGGCTGCTATATGAAACGGCCGAAGTTCTGAACGATAAAGCTCTGTTAGCAAAAGCCAAAACGCTGAGTCTGAAAATGGCCAACACTACACTGGAAGGCATGAATTCTGACGGAGCCCTGACTTATGAATTCAATCCGGAAAGCAAGCATAAAAATGAAGAACGCAGCTGGTGGGTATTAAGCGAACAGATGGTTGGGTATTATAATGCCTATCAGCTGTCGGGCAAACAGCCTTATCTCGAAAAATCTATTAAAAGTTGGGAATTTATTAAGGCTCATTTACTGGACAATAAACATGGTGAGTGGTTTTGGGGAACCGACACTCAATATCATCCAATAGGGAGTACTGATAAAATCAACGCCTGGAAATGTCCTTATCATAACAGCCGGGCCTGTGCTGAAATCTGGCGTCGGATTAAATAAATTTATCTGTCTATCAACCCTTAGAAAGGGCCGATCTGCTAAATCAGATCGGCCCTTTCGGTTACTTTATTCTAAATCATTTATTCCTTCGGAAGGGTAATACGAATGTTACGGTATTCAATTGGCCCATGGTCACCCTGAAGATAAATTGGCCCGGGTTCGCCTTCGTTGCTATCAATAGCACCACCAGTTATTCCCGGAATAATGGTGTCACAAATGACAGTCTTACCATTTAGGGCTACTGTTACCCGCCGACCTACCAGGGTAATGTCATAGCTCTGCCATTCGTTAGCATCTTTAGCGGGCAATTCGTTAGGAGTCAGGAAACCGTACACAGAGCCTAACATATCAATTTGGGGTTCCATGCCTTTGCTGTCTACTACTTGTACTTCATAGCGTCCACGCAAATACACCCCACTGTTACTCCCTTTCGGATACTTAAACTCAATGTGTAGTTTGAAGTCGTTGAAGGTTTTATCGGTAACGAAGTTTGCTCCCGACTGTGGGCTTTTCAGTACGCCATTTTCCACCACCCATTGATTCTTTTTATTCCCCATAGTATGCCAGCCACTGAGGTCTTTGCCATTAAATAAGACCACTGGTTTACCCCAAACAGGTTCTTTCGTACGCACCAGCGAAGGAGCACGCACACCCGTCCAGGTATACGTTTTCCCGTTTGGGCTTACCATTGTGCCGCTTAGTTTATCCCCCTCTAATACACCATTTACAACCAGGTCCTGATCGGAATTTTCCCACTGGGGAGGAATAGAAAAGCTCAATTTACCGTCATTAAATTTAACTTTAGCAATCGGCCGGGCACTGCCGCCACTGCCCACAAAACGCCCTACTAAGGTATGATTCCCTGAATGGGTTACTTCAAGCCAGGAAGGTGAGGTAGTCTCTTCTGCTTTGACCGTCAGATCCCAGCGACCTTCGAGCGGACTAGCCACTGTCGGAGCAAGCGGGCGTTTATCATTTGCATAAGCATTTAGTAAAGATCCCGCCGAAAGGGCCATAAAGGTTAGCTTGCGAATGGAATGATGAATAGAGGAATACATAGAAAAATTTGTTTTCAGATAAATACACAAGCAGTAAGCCAATATGGTTCAAAGCTAGGAATCTGAAGGAAACTAAAAAATAGCGAATATTAACCGGTAAGCCTTTTTCTGTGTAGTAGTACCTATACGGAATGGTGCACATTACAGAAAAACGTTTGACACCTCTTAGTATTTCAGTAATTTACCACATATCTCCATATGATTTGAAAACTTCTTTTAGATTTAACTTTTACTTGTTTTACACCACTTTTCAAAGTATTTCCTTCAAAGAAAAACAGAGAATACTTGAACAGCATCCCTCATTATTCATCCAAATAAGTAGAGCTGATGGTTAAAGTCGCAGTCACTCTCTATAACTCAATAACCAACTTTTTCTACCATTCAACTTATAAACTTGATAGTTCATAGAATAGTATTTCACTACCCTGCCACATGCCATTATATTTGTAGCATACATAATAGGTTTAGAGGTTAAGCAACAAACTCCCCCGTGACTCATGAGGGAGTTTTTTATGCCCTGAATTGTAATGTTTCCTGATTCCTGGCAAAGAATATGCTAACTCAAATCGCTAAAGAATCAGGTTGTTTATTCACTTTAAAGTCAAAAATATCTGGTCGGGAGTAGTGTCCGGAAAAATCAAAATCCAGTTTACTCTTTGCGAGTGTTTCAAAGTCCAGCTCAGCCGTCAGTATACCTTCTTCGTTCCAGAGTGGCCCTGCCAGTATTTCGCCCATGGGTGAAAAAATAACACTCCCTCCGGCACTCATTATTTCGGGCTCATTAGCTAACTCTTCCTGATACCGTTCGGGGTAATCTGATTTTCGGACAAACTGATTAGAAGCCAGAACAAAGCATCTGCCTTCCAGAGCAATGTGTTGCATAGTCGATTGCCAGGAAGACCGGGAGTCTGCGGTTGGAGCTAAATACATATCAATTCCCTTCTGGTACATGGCACACCGAGCTAGGGGCATATAGTTTTCCCAGCAGATTAACCCCCCGATTCGCCCAATTGATGTATTGAGTGTTACCAGCTCGCTCCCGTCGCTTTCAGCCCATACATATCGTTCGAGGCCGGTAGGTTTAATCTTCCGGTGTTTGGCAGCCAGCGTTCCGTCCGTACCGAAATACCAAAGTGAGCAATACAGCGACCCGCCAATGGCTTCGCGTTCGGTCACGCCAAGGGCAACCAGAATACCCACTTCTTTAATCGCAGCACTAATCCGGGCGGTTTGAGCTGAACCAGATTCAATACTGTTTTTCCAATAATCCAACCATACTTCCCGACTTACATCGGAGCGTCTGCCAATTCTTGCATCAAAGCTTAGCCCTCGCGGATAACACGGAATAAATGATTCTGGAAATAGCAGTAATTCACAGCCACATGCGGCTCCTTTTTCAATCCAGGAAATAACCAGATCAACACTTTTCTCAAGGTCAAATAAGGCTGGTGTTGCCTGTATTACACCTACTTTTACTTTTTTCATATTCAATTTTTCGCCCGACCCTACTTTTCAGTAATAATTCGGTTCACGTTGGCTTCTTTTACTACTTCCTTCTCGTTTGGGTAAGGGTATCCTTTTTTATCGTAATGACAACTGGTTTTGAATGGTTTGTGTGGCAAGTTAAGAGGGTTAAGCATAATGTGTATTCTTATTCATTCGCATACCTGTTAAAACCATGTACCGTTCATATTTATTTGTACCTGATAAACTACATATTCGTTGTTAGCATAGCTTTTTCGGATAAACCCTTCGTTATCGTTCGAAACCTACCTGGTTAATTAGTCATTCGCTATGGAAAAGACCCGAATAAATCTTGATCTTCTGCTTCCCCAAATACCCCATGAACGTGATGAATGTGTACACCGAATTATTGAGTCTTTAGCCTATAAAAAAGGTATTGACAAAGTTCATATCATTCCAGAAAATGGGGATTCAAAAGCTCAGCTTTGTTTTCATTACGAGCCGGATCTCATTTCCATTAATGAAGTAGAAACACTGGCGAAGCAGGCCGGAGCCAAAATAACGGAACATTATGGGCATTTACTCATTGAAGTAACAGGAATACGTCAGGCACGCCATGCCCGTATTATCGAAAATTATCTACGTGATTTGAAAGGGATTAATAGCGTATCAGTATCTGGAACAGGTTTTATTCAGCTGGAATTTCACAAGGACGACATCAGCGAAGAAGCTATTATTGAGCAAATAAAGGATCAGAATCTTGAAATCAGGCATGTTGATGATTGTCATGATCAGCACGAACATAGCCATCAGAAACATGATCACTCCGGACATAACCACTCCCACGGCGGGATTTTTGGAGAAAATACTGAGTTGGTTTTTGCTATTATCTGTGGAGTTTTTCTGGGCATTGGTTTTGGCTTAACTTTTGTGAAAGAATTCCCGCCCTTGGTATCCATAGGTTTTTACATGGCTGCTTGTTTCTTCGGTGGATTTTATACCACGAAAGAAGCCATTGAAGGCATTAGCAAAGGAGAATTTGAAATTGATTTTCTGATGCTGGTTGCCGCCATTGGGGCTGCCATACTTGGCCGATGGGCAGAAGGGTCTTTATTACTTTTCTTATTTAGCCTCGGCCATTCACTGGAACATTTTGCGATGGAAAAGGCCCGGAAATCCATCGCTGCCCTATCAGAATTAGCTCCGAAAATAGCATTCCTGAAACAGGGTAAGGATCTACGTGAAGTGAACATTGAAACATTAAAACCCGGCGATGTGATTGTCGTAAAACCAAACTCTAAAATAGCAGCAGATGGTTTTGTGACTCAGGGAAAAAGTAGTGTCAATCAGGCTCCTATCACCGGCGAAAGCATTCCTGTTGATAAGGCTCCCGTATCCAATCCTAACCTTACCCCCGCTCAGGCCGATCGGCTCGACGGCCATCATAAAGTTTTTTCAGGTTCTATCAATGGGAGTGAAACACTGGAAGTAAAAGTAACCAAAGTGGCCTCCGATTCAACCATTGCCCGTTTGGTGAAACTTGTTAACGAAGCCCAGACCCACAAATCGCCTACCCAGAATTTTACTGATCAACTCGAGAAGTATTATGTTCCGGGTGTTTTAGGCCTGGTGACGGTATTGCTTTTTGCCTTCCTTGTGATCAATGAACCTTTTAGTGCCAGTTTCTACCGGGCCATGGCTGTATTAGTGGCTGCTAGCCCCTGTGCATTAGCCATTTCTACACCGAGTGCGGTATTAAGCGGAATTGCCCGAGCTGCCCGGGCCGGAATACTGATAAAAGGAGGTAAACCCCTGGAAGAACTAGGCTCCTTAACAGTCATTGCTTTTGATAAGACAGGCACATTAACCGAAGGGAAACCCAAACTAACGGGTGTTTATCCACTGGAAGGCTTTACCGAAAATCAACTTCTGGAAATTGCTATTGCCATTGAAAAACTGAGCGATCACCCTCTGGCAGCGGCTATTGTCAAAGGCGGTGAAACAAAATTACAACGAAACATTTCGCCAGCTTCTACTTTACAGACCATAACAGGTCGCGGCATTAAGGCAGATTATAACGGACAGCCCGTTCGGATTGGGAATAAGGAATTATTTGATGAACAGCTTCTTTCTGAAGACATTAGAAAACGTATCGAGATACTTGAGCAACAAGGTAATACCACCATGTTAGTACAACAGGGAGATTGGCTCATAGGCATTCTCACATTGATGGATGTGGCCCGAACCGATGCAAAAGATACCCTGAGTGAGTTGTATAAACTGGGTATTAAAAAGATGATCGTGCTCACAGGCGATAACCAGAACGTTGCAGATGCCATTGCCAGGGAAATTGGTATTATAGACGCCCGGGGAAATTTACTACCCGAACAAAAAGTAGAATTTATCGAAAAATTTACCAGTAGCCAGGCAAAAGTGGCAATGGTTGGCGACGGAGTAAACGATGCTCCGGCTATGGCTAAAAGTACGGTTGGAATCGCAATGGGAGCAGCCGGATCAGACGTGGCTCTGGAATCGGCTGATATTGCCCTTATGGGCGATCAGCTCAGCAAGCTGCCCTTCGCTATTGGGCTTAGCAGGAAAGCTCATCGCATTATCCGGCAAAATCTGATCATCAGTTTAGGAATGGTTGTGATTCTGATTCCGCTTACTGTTCTGGGGATAGCTCATATTGGCCCAGCCGTTATTGGGCACGAAGGCTCTACACTTATTGTTGTGTTTAATGCCCTGCGATTACTAGCCTACAAGAACTAACTTTTGATTTTTATGCACAATGACTTCTACCAGACGCTATTCTTTTCAAAACTATTTTTTTAATAGTGCTGCTTCAATAAAACAAGTACTTTATCCCGATTTTAGTATGTAAATTTTCGCACCTGATAGCTGTTTCATATTCATTAAAATGATACATCACCCCTCCTGTCAGATCCGAGAGAATATTATTTATATCCTCAAAATAACTAGCAAAAGTAGCTATTCCAGCGGGCATCGAGTAAGCGGAATTATCTGTTTACGATACCTGAATCATACGGGATCAAAATGATTTTCATTATGAGAGTTATCTTTCGTCTGAATCGTTTTTATCATTAGATACTAATTCGATTTAAACTAGTATCATTAGCAAGTTACTGCTTTCAGTTTGTATTAATTTTAAATCTTTCTACTTACTTAATTTCGGATAAAAAGAGAAAATTTCTGCGTGTTTTAATGAATAATAAGATCATAAAGGCATAAACACCAGCTTGCGATCATTGGCAGCCTGGATGATGCTTTGCTTTTCCATACGTTCCGGGCGGGCCTGTCCGCTCACATATAATTCTGCCTGATCTTTATAATGCTCACTACTTACTATTCCTGACTGCCCCGTTGGGATACATCCCGTAGCATTCAAGGGGTCAGCAAAGTCTACAATTCGGCGTAAGGCTGGCCCATAAGTTACTTTATAAATACCCGTGGAATCCATTCCAAAATCAAGATTATTGATGGTTTCACGGCCACCCGGTACTGGGAATGGCCCAACATTAAATACTCTGGCCATTAAATCCCCCGCTACAGATAACGGATGTTTATATTCAATGCTATGTACTTTCTCCCAAGTCCAGTTATTAACCTCGGAACCTAATTGCTTTTCCAGATCAATTATTGCTTTTTCAAAAGCCAGGCTCAGAATTTGAGTACGAGTTTCTTTTTCGGGTGTGTTAACGTTATCCCACCAAGGCGAGGCATCGTTTTGCAACCAGTGTGCCATGTTACGCTTGAAACTCACATTGTTAATAAACTTAGTTGCCGGCTCGCCCAATTCATCAACAATACTCAACTGATAAATATGATATATCCATCGGTAAAAAATGGCAGGTTCCACATTTTTCAATTCATGTGCCCCATTCCAGTGTTGTAGTTTCTGATATGCTGCGGTTTGCAGTTGACTGTTTGGTTTAAGTAAGGGCAAGAGCTTTCGAAGCAGAACCGGATAGCTGGGATTTGTTACATCATTAATGATTGTTCGAACTTGCTGGGGAGTCCAGTCTGTTTTATCATTGAAAAGTAATTGTTCAATACGTCTTGCCCGGTCCCCTGGTACATAATATCCCGGAATTAAGCCATTACCCATATCAGCAGGCTGGTTATTAGCGGTGTAAAGTACACCACGCTCCGGGTTAAGAATTTGTGGATTCTGGCTAAAATCGTACCAGCCTGCAGGCTCGCCCGCTCCTGTTGATCCATCCTGAATCAGGTAAGGCCGACTACCGGCTGGGCGTTTGGGCAAACGGGCCGCTGCCCACCAGGCAATATTTCCTTCGGTATCTGCCCACATGAAATTAAGTCCGGGAGCATGAATTTTTGCGACCGCCCGTCCAGCTCCATCAGCATTTTTAGCGTGAGCCAATTCGAAAAACGCTTCACTAAGACGACTCGGAAATTTGTAGAAGGTCCACCAAAGTGAAATGGGTTGTTGTTTAAAGTTCTTCAGTACATCAAACACATCCTGAATCAAAATGCCGTGGCGTGATTCCTGTACTTCTATCGTAACCGCAGCTGAGTCTTTTACAGGAATCGTTTCCTTTCGGGTAACTAACTCCTCCCAATGATCCCGATACCAAACCTGTTTTGGATTTTTGGGATTAGGTCTTTCACGGTAGAAATCAACATCATCATTCTCAAACATCGTTAATCCCCAACCACCGTAGTCACTATGGCCCAGGGCTCCGAAAGGTGTTCCGGCCAGAAAGCTGCCGTAGAAATTAAATCCGGGAGCATTTAAATGAGCTTCATACCAGACCGAAGGTTGGGCAAAACCAATGTGGGTATCATTAGAAAGGATGGGCTTGCCTGATTTGGTTTTCTTTCCGGAAATTACCCAGCCATTAGACCCATGATAAGGTGGATAGGGCAACTGTCTTTCCAGATCCACCACAAAATCAGCAACACGTGCTAAAGATTGAGCAGCCAGGGTATCACCACTTACTACCGGCGGGTTGGGTATTTTACGGGTGGGAATCGTCGGTTCATTTGCTGGCCATTCGCCACTTATATCCGCCAGATAGGCTGATCCCAGCTTTTCTGCAATTGTTGTAAAAACGGCTTCTGAGCGAAAGGCTTCAGCAAAGCCATAGCCCATATAAGCTTCAATTATTTCAATGTCTTCGAGGGTATATTCGGTTAATGGAATCTTCGCCAACTGAAATTCAAGGGGAATGGTACCATTTTTAATGTAGGCATTAACCCCTTTCACGTATGCCTCGGCTGCTTTAACAAATCCGGCATTAGGTTGTGTATGATAAACCGAATCGATTGTTCGTTTGGCATAATGGCGAAAGCTCAGCGTTCGAAAAAATTGATCAGAGGGTAAGGCTTTTGCTCCAAATACTTCAGAAAGGCGACCATCGGCTAACCGTCGAATCATTTCCATCTGAAAAAGCCGATCCTGAGCATGTACGTATCCGAAGGCATAGAACAGATCGTCTTCATTTGATGCATAGATATGCGGAATGCCATACTCGTCGTAATACACTTCAACCGAAGCTTTTAAGCCAGCGAGTTTTAATTCAGTATTCAGGTTAGGAGCTTTACTACGAAAATATAACCAGCCCCACACACCAGCAATGATTAGTAAAAGCAGGATACTCAGCAGAATCCACTTGAAGAATTTCATAGCTAAAGGAAAGAGTAGTTCGAATACTGTTGAAAATGTACCGGATTTCAGAAGTGATCCCAAATCAGGACTAAAACTTTTTCATGTTTCCTATATTTATTAACAAAAACCATGCGACTCACTCCACAAATTGCCAGCTTCATGATCCTGGATCATCATTAAAGATGTTTCGTTGAAGAAACCCAAAAGATACAAAGGTCATTCAGAAAACACAGAAGCAACACAGCTTTAAATTAGGTGCTAAATGCATTGCCAAACTCAATAAATACAAGCCTAAAACCATAGACCCCGAAGCCTTTATATTTCCTGTATTGGAAAACACCGAAAGGATATTTACCAATGAAAAATACAAGAGCTTGAAACTTCGTGGCAAAGTTCGTTTGGGCGATGTGCATCTAAAGAAAATGGGCGAAGATTTGAAACTACCGTTTAACCTGCATTTACATTTAAGCCGTCATACTTTCGCTACAAATGCTTTAAACAACGGTATGTGGATAGAGTATGTAAGTAAATTACTTGACCATTCTACCATTCAACAGACACAGGTATATGCAAAAATCGTTTCAGAGGAATTGGATAATGCGGTGGATAAGTACGTCAATTAAAATTTACGGCATTTCCCTTTCCCATTTTTCCTCAAATAATTTTTTGAGCATATCCAATTCATTTTGATACATCGTATTTTTTCTTGTGCCGAAATACAGCGTGTTTTCCCACGGTTGGTTTCCCTGCCATACCATTTTTATTGCTCTGGTATCAAATGCTTCGTGGCAAAGAAAATCAGGCACAATGGAAAAGAGCAGAAAAATTCCGTTACGGCATTACTCTTATTTCCCCAATTCCTTATTCCGTTTCCAATTCCACAATGCAAATCCCAAAGTCATGATTACGAAAATTCCGCTTATCCAAGGTGTTGCTGTGAGTGTTAAAGAACTGCTCTCTACAAAACCTCCAACCGATGAACCCAAGCCGACCAATACAAATTCATTCGTTCCGATGCCAAACACACAATAAATTTAATGCCCAAATAGCAAAAATGAATTTTTGATGATGCTGTCGTAATAAAAGAATTTCTGTGCAAAATTCTCAATAGGACAAAGGACAGCAAAGGGCATTTATCACAAAATGAGCGTGATAAATGTCACGGAGAAATGTTGGCTTTTGTCAAGTGGATTGTTGAAAAATGATGTTTAGTGGCTGTTTTTCTTCTCGGTCAGTCGCTCAATTTCCTTTATCAGCGTTTGTTTTTCTGTCTTGGATTTTGTCAGCCCGATTGCTTGTTCGTAATGCTTAATCGCCTTTTCTATGTTCGTATCAGCATACAAATACCCTAACAATTCGTAATAGTAATTGCTGTCTGTCAATTTTAGTTTTTCGGCTTCTGGAATGGCTTTTTTATTTCCGTAGCAAATGTTCTGTTCAACGCTGTTATGTGCGAATATTCAATCAGAATAAGTTGATTGTAAAATTGCAAAATGTGTTCCCATTTGTTCTGGTCGGTCGGTGTAGAATGCCAATAAGCAATACCTGCCTCGAAATGATATTTTGAAACTACATTTCCGTTACAAGCATTTATCAGATAATAATTTCCTCTTTCGATAAGCATTTTGTCCCACAAACTTTTGTCTTGCTCATCAAACAAGACGGTTTCACCTTTGTCGTTTGCCCTTGCTTCTAATCGTGAGCTTTGAAAGCACATCAAAGCCAATAATGCATTGGTTTGAACTGTGTTTGTCAAGGGATTTTCGGTTAATAACAGAGTTAATCTTGTCGCTTCCGAACAAAAGTCTTTTCGGATTAGCTGATTGTTAGTTTTAGAAAAATGGCCCTCGTTAAATAGTAAATACAAAGTTTGCAAAACGATGTATAACCGTGATTTGATTTCTGTTTGGTTTAATCTTTTGATTTGAAAATTATCGTTACGAAGATTTGTTCTTGCTCTTTGCAGTCGCTTTTTAATGGTTTCTGATTTTGTCAAAAATGCGTTGGCGATTTCTTCCACGCTGAAACCACAAAGGATTTGAAGTGCCAAACAAATTTGACTTTCGGCTGAATTTGCCGGATTGCAAACCGCAAAAAATCATTGCCAACTGACTGTCCGAAATAGTTTGATTGCTAAACTCAAAGTTTTGTTCCGTTTCGGGTTCGGCTGGTTTTACGGCTTCTTTGATTTGCGTTTCAAAAACCGCAATGTGTTTGAAATAATCTTTGGTTTTGTTTTTGGCAACTGCGTAAAGCCATGCTGTCGGATTTTCGGGTATTCCGTTGATTGCCCAATGTTCAGACGCTTTTAGAAATGTGTCGCTGGCAATATCTTCGGCAATCTCAATATGCTTCAAACCGAAATGACGGCACAAAACAGCCGTCATTTTCGTATATTCCTGTCGGAATAAGTGAGGTAAAAGTTCGTTATCTATTATCTTTCTAACCATTAAGGCTTTAAGGTTATTAAGGTCTTATGTTTTTTTAATCCTCTGATAATTATTTCCTTCTAATTTATACATTTTAACAACCATTAAGAAATGAAGACACATTAAGTTCTTAATGGTGCTTGCTAGTCACGTTTCAAAACTTCTCTCACTTCAATATTTCCGCCAATTTTAAAAATCGGATTTCCTTTTGCCATTTCTACGGCTTCATCAATAGTTTCCGCTTTTACAACGATGTAACCGCTGATAAATTCTTTGATTTCGGTGTAAGGTCCGTCCGTTACTACGTTGTCGGGTTTTACGGTTTTCGCACTTCCCGGAATTGGTAAAAGCGTGTTACCTTTGTCCACCAACTTGTTTTGTGAGGCAATTCCTGCCAGCCAATTCATTCTTTCCTGCATTTGTTCAGGCGATGGTTTGAAGTCGGCAATGTCTTTCAGTCTGAAAATTAAAGCAAATTCTTTCATTGTTTAAAATTTTATTGTTCGCCCTAATGACGATTGAAGTTTTGGAACGAGGACAAAAACCGCTATTTTTTCCGTTGGAATGTGTTGTGATAAAGGAACCACTGCGGTTCGGGGCTTGGCGTAGTGGGGGATTTTTAGCACAAATGTTGAATAGATGCACTGCCGTTCGTTTACCCGAAAAGTTTCATAGAAGTACTTTACCCCATTGCGGCAATACTATGTTGGACGTTTGTGTTTATTTTCAATTTTACGATTTTCCAATACTTTATACAGGTAGTTATCATTAATCATTTATTATGCTCAACCCATATAAGTTTTCCCGTGTCATAACCAATTTATGAAGCTATTTTTAAAAAGTTATTTTTTATTTCGTTGGGTATAGTTGTATTACGGGATAAAATCCATAGATAACTTAAGTTTTTGCCAGCAACAAGTGCGTATTTATAATCAGAATCAACGGCAATCACATTATATCCAGAATAAAAAGGACCAAAGAATGATACTTTATTAATCGTTTTGGTAATTATGCCCTATGTGTGAAATATAAACCCTTACCAGTTATGCGTTTCAGAAAACTTAATAGGTCATATATCTTGCTCCAATTAATAAGTTTTGCGATATCTTCTTTTCCAACAAACTTGGCTTTCCCAATGGATTGTTTCCATTCTTCTTTTTTATAGTTATACCCTTTATTATCTACCCTGATTGTTCCATTTTCATTTAAGGTATATTCTGCGGTAGTATTGTTCAAATCTTTTTCATATTTGAAATCCAGTCGTGCGATTTCGAACCACTTACCGAGGTATTTCTTTTTATCAAACGGTTTCACGGTAGTCGCACCTTCGGGGATTGTAGAACAGGAAAATAAACTTGTCATAAGAAATGTTGTTAGCAACATATAAATATTATTTTTTTCATATTTTTTATAAAATTGAGCATATTTTCTATCGTAACGGCTTCGCGGATTTGCGAAGCTCCGTAGGCTTGTAGCGAAGCTACAAGAGCCGCAGGAATTTTGCAAATCCGCTGATGTGTTGAAGGTCGGTTTGCGGCTTGGCGATGTGGCGGATTTTTAGTACTAAAGTTCAATAGAATACCTGCCGTTGAACCTTGAACGAAGGTTTCATAGAAGTATTTCAGACGCCATATTGCCAAACCGATGTTATGCACAGTTATTCTTTGTTTTTTCTTAATGATTGTTTCAACAAACTAATGATATAGTCAATGTCGTCCAAGTCTGTCAGTTTAATTTCATATGAACCATTTCCCCAATGTCCAACGTTAGAAACATCTCTTGCAATTTGCTTTTGGTCTTGCAGGTCGCCACTTTTGAGGTTTACATATATTTTTAAGCCTTTCCCCTGCAATACAATGTCGCAGAAAATGTTATTGTCAACCTTGAAGCCGATTGTTTGTTTTTTAGGCTGTGTCGTAACGTTGTCATCAAGTGAGATAAGTCTTTCTTTTACTTGTTCGTAAAGTTCTCTTGTTTCAAAGTCCACTTTTTGCAAGTGGTCTTGCTCTGTATATACTTTTACTTCTTTACTAACAGCTTCTACCGTTTCGTCATTTCTTGATATTGTCTTAATACTTTCTTTGGCAGATGTTTTTTGGATTTGGTCAAACGAAACAGTATCATTCTCAAATCGTTTAATTTCCCATAGTTCGATTGGTAAGTCTTTGAAGTTTATAGCTTCTCGCTGATAGTTCGTGAACTGTGGCGAAATGAAGATTACTTTTGATTGTGTCCAATCAACGTCTGTTCGTTTGAGTGTCTTTTGCTGGCTTTCGTTAAATTCAAGAATGAAGTCAGCTTTGTTATTAAGCATTAAAGATAAGTAGGCATAGCCTTGGTCTATAACGCTAAAATTTTTGTCTCGTTTATATTCAACGATTACAAATGACTTTGTTTCTGTGTCAAACGCTAACGTGTCAATACGAAAGCCGTTAAGTGTAAATTCTGAACGTATAAAGTCAAGATGTAATAGTGATTTTAGATTCTTTTCAATCAAAGTCTGTATGTCCTTCTCAAATTTGAAAGGAAGTTCTTTGATAAAGTCTAATCGTTGTCCTAATTTGTATATTGCCATTTCTGTTTATGGTGTCGGTTTATAATTTTGCAAATCCGCTGATGTGTTGAAGGTCGAGCGGAGCGAAGACGCTTTGACACATCAGCGGATGTAATCCGCGAAGCCGATGTGCAAAAGGCG
>JASGGE010000074.1:0-18084 GCA_047605205.1 Siphonobacter sp. | reverse complement strand
GACGGCTGATTGGTGGGCCAATACAAACCGCTTCATCAGCAAAGCGAACATGTAAACTTTCACGATCGGCTGTGGAGTATACCGCTACTGTTTTAATGCCCATCTCCCGACACGTGCGGATAATTCGCAGGGCAATTTCGCCACGGTTGGCAATCAGTATTTTCTTGAACATAAAATCGGTTTTCTGTTTCTGTTTGATGGGTTAAAGGCCATCAATAGAAAACTCACTTAGATGGGTTCAACGAGGAATAAAGGCTGGTCATACTCAACCGGAGTAGCATTTTCAACCAGAATTTTTACAATTCGGCCTGACACTTCCGATTCGATTTCATTAAACAGCTTCATTGCCTCAACCACACAAAGTACTTTACCTGGTTTGATTTCAGTACCAACTTCTACAAAAGCAGGAGCATCAGGGCTACCTGCCCGGTAAAAGGTACCAATCATCGGAGATTTTACAGTAATCAGGTTAGAAGTCTCCACAACAGGAGCAGCCGGTGTAACAGCCGGAGTGGCAACCGGAATATGAACTGCTGGCAAGGCGGCTACAGGAGTTGCTGCAACCGGAATAGCGGGTGCATTACCATAGCGTTTTACACTAATCTTCAGTTCGCTGGTTTCAATGTTTACTTCATCTAAACCTGACTGAGCGATAAAATCAAGAAGGCGTTGAATGTCTTTCGTTTCCATAAAGTGTAATTAAAATAGAGAGTAGACAACCTTTCCCTGTCTACTCTATTCTTTACTGCAAAGATTATTTTACTCGCTCTACGTAGTCATAGCTACGAGTATCAATTTTAATTTTTTCGCCTTGTTCAATAAACAGAGGCACCATAATTTTCGCTCCTGTTTCTACTTCAACGGGTTTCTTGGGTGAGTTGGCGGTATCCCCACGAATACCAGGCTCTGCATAAGTTACTTCCAATTCTACGAAAGGAGGTAATTCCATGGTTAAAGGAGCTTCGTTTTCGGTATTGATCAGGATTTCAACGTTCTGCCCTTCTTTCATCAGGTCAGCTCCTTCTACTAATTTTTCGTCTAGTGTAATCTGGTCAAATGTTTCCGTATCCATAAAGTTGAAACCTGTTTCATCTTTATACAGGAACTGAAAAGTCCGCCGTTCTACCCGTACCGGGTAAATGGTAACTCCTGAGTTAAACGTATTGTCAATGATACGTCCGGTGGTTAGGTTACGTAATTTAGTCCGTACGAAAGCCGGCCCTTTGCCTGGTTTTACATGCAAAAATTCGACAATCTGGTACAGGTCGTTGTTGTAATTAATGACCAGGCCGTTTTTAATGTCTGCGGTCGTTGCCATGAATTTTATCCGTTTTAGGTTTCGTTCACGATCATCTCTAAAAATCCCGGAACGTATATGTAGAAGAGCTTCTGCTCCACTTTTTTCAAAAAATATGAAGACTTTCGAATTAAATCGCCCATTTCACATAGGCAGCTCCCCAGGTAAAGCCTCCGCCAAAAGCGGCTAGAATCAGATTCTCTCCTTTCTTAAGCTTGCTTTCGTATTCCCAGAGGCACAGTGGAATAGTAGCCGCGGTAGTGTTGCCATATTTATGAATAGTAAGCATCACTTTTTCAGGACCTATTCCCATGCGGTGGGCGGTGGCATCTATGATGCGTTTATTTGCCTGATGTGGTACTAACCAGGCTACATCATCACCAACCAGGTTATTCCGCTCCATCACTTCAGCAGCGGCTTCGGCCATACGTACTACTGCAAATTTAAACACAGCCTGGCCTTCCTGACGAGCATAATGTTCACGATTCGCGACCGTTTCCTGGGTAGGTGGATATTTACTTCCACCTGCTTTTTGGTAAAGATGCTGCACCCCCGTTCCATCTGAATAAATACGGGAGTCTATCACACCATATCCTTCCGTATTGGGTTCTAATAAAATGGCTCCTGCTCCATCTCCAAATAAAATGCAAGTAGTACGATCCTGATAATCAACAATAGAAGTCATTTTATCAGCTCCTACCACGATTACTTTCTTATACCGCCCTGCTTCAATGAATTGTGTTCCGACCGTCAGGGCATATACAAATCCTGAACAGGCTGCACCCAAATCGAAACTAGGCGTATGACTCAAGCCAGCACCCGCAGCGATAAGGTTAGCTGTTGCAGGGAATAGGTAATCAGGTGTAACCGTTGCACAAATCAGCAAATCGATTTCCTCAGGCCTCGTATTTGTTTTTGCTAACAAGCCTTTTACTGCTTCGATAGCCATTTCAGAGGTTCCTCTGCCTTCGCCTTTCAGTATCCGACGTTCTTTAATTCCCGTACGGCTGGTGATCCACTCATCAGAAGTTTCCACCATTGTGGACAGTTCTTCGTTCGTCAATATATAATCGGGCACATAGCCGTGGACCCCGGTGATCGCTGCAGTTATCTTCATGTTTAATGGAAAAAACGTAAAAAGCCCGGAGAGCTCTTTTACATCTGCTAGCTTAATGCTTGCTTAATCTTAAGATACACTTCTGACTCAACCTGACGTTTTGCCAGAAGGATCATGTTTTTGATAGCCAAAGGTGATGAAATACCATGAGCAATAATCACGTTGCCATTAATACCCAGGATAGGACTACCGCCAATGGCTTCGTAATTCATATGGCTCAGGAACTCGTCGTTTACACCACGGGCCTTTAAAATATCGTAAACGGATTCAGCCATTTTAAGAATGACATTTCCAGTAAAACCGTCACAGACAATCACGTCGGCTTTATCGGTAAAGAATTCTTTACCTTCCAGGTTTCCAACGAAATTATACTTTTTATTCACCTTCATAAGCTGATAAGCAGCTTGTACCACGAGTGAACCTTTTTGCTCTTCTTCGCCAATGTTCATTAAGGCTACTCGGGGGTTAGGGATCCCCAAAGTATATTGAGCATATAAAGACCCGATTTCACCAAACTGATCCAGCATTTCAGGTTTACAATCAGCATTTGCACCAATATCGAGCAAAACGGCAACTTTTCCTGAAATCTGAGGAGCAAAGCCTACTATAGCAGGCCTCATTACACCTTCTACTGATTTTACACTAAAAAGAGCTCCTACGTGCATAGCTCCTGTGTTACCAGCGGAGCAGAAAACGTCTACGATACGCTCCTTCAAAAGTTTAAACCCAACTCCAATACTGGAATTGGGCTTCTGAGAAAGTGCTTTCGTGGGGTGTTCCCCCATGGCAATTACTTCAGTGGTATGAACTATCTCAATAGTAGCTGGAAGCGTTCGCTCGCCCAAAACTTCCTTAATAGCCGACTGATTGCCAATCAGAACAATCCGAACGGCTTCGGGTAGTTCCTGAGTGGCTAACAAGGCTCCTTCAACAACAGCTTTTGGGGCAAAATCGCCGCCCATAGCATCAACTGCAATCTTCATTCAGGTAATCGAGTTTAGTGGCGGGCAAAAATAAGGCATTCGCCAAAAAAAGTAATGGTTAATTGATAATCGTTCGTACGAAAAAGAAAGCAGGGCAAAATCACCCTCTTCTTTTGACAAAAACGATTAGCAATTAACCATTAACAAAGCCCCAAACTAGGCGTTTGTTTTGTAGTTTTCAACTACCAGTTTGCCACGATAGTACAAGTTCCCCTCATGTACGTGTGCACGGTGATACAGGTGTACTTCGCCCGTAGTAGAATCCGTAGCTAATTGTTGTGCAGTCAGGCTATCGTGAGTCCGGCGTTTATCGCGACGGGTACTGGAGTGACGACGTTTAGGATGTGCCATTGTTTCGGAAATTATGTGTCAGCTGTGGGTTAGACAGCGAACTATGTTGTTTTTTGATCTATTTTAACATGAACTACCAGATGAATAAAGTTTTTAGCTAAAACAATATCGTTCGATAGTTCGGAAATACTCTTCTTTTATCCTTTTTTTAACTTTTTGAGGGCTTCCCAACGCGGATCTACCTCTGGTTCCTGGGTTTCTTCTGCCTGTGCGGAAGAATATACCAGGGTTTCGTTAGGAGCTTCTTCTACCTCTTCCGTTCGGAATCTTGGGTGAAGTTTTTTCATCGGAACGGTTAAGCCGATAAAATCAAAGATGTAATGAGCAATATTAATCGTTGGAGTATCCCAGGGAATAATTTCAATTTCGTCAGAAAGTTCTTCTGCCTTCGCACCAAATTTAAGAATCAGCTTCTCTTTGGTTTTAAAAGGCTCCTCAAATGAATCCAGACTGCGGTCACAGATGAGTTGATAGTTTCCTTCGATGGCAAAAGTCAATTGAATCATTGTTGATGATTTATCTACATCAACTTTTGCTTGAAAATTTCCCTTTTCAATTAACCCCTGCTCCAGAGCTGCAAAAAATGCGTCTCCTCCTTCAAATTCATACTCATAATGCTTGTTTTCAAGCTGGAGTAAATCGATGTCGTATTTCCGGAGTTCCTTCGGATTGCTCATCTCGTATCAAAAAGGCTCGCAAAGTTAGGCCAATTGGCTGATTTTTACAACGCTACAAAAAATGATTTTTTAGAATTCGTTTTTTCATAGCTTTCAACTCCTTCCTCCTGACCTTTGCAAGGGGTGTTTTATACTGAAAGATCGTTAAATATAAATAGAATTTCGCCTTTGTCTAAAGAATCAGTGCCCTGGTTTTCTTTAGAATGATAAGCGACTAAAAGCGATCTTCTTCTACGGTTTCTTCTTTACGCCCTTTTTTATTTTCAAAAATCAGTTTGCCTTTATTATCATATTCACGCAGTAATAGTGGCTCTACTACATCGTATTTGTCCTTTCCGTACTGCATATCTCGTTTTGTTCGGCCACCACTCCCAAACTGAAAGTACTCCCGCCACATTCGTACATGGATAGAATCATCCAGCATGCCTTCTTCCTTTAATTGGCCTCCTTCATAAAAGGAACGATATAAACCGGTATAATGGCCATGCATTTTAGGAATTACTTCTTTGATTTTCTTTTTATCGGTATCGTAATAGCTAATGATCGACTCATTTGGGAACCCTTGAATATATAGTTGTTTATCAATCAGGCCCTCATCTCCATCAATATCACGGCCGTACTTCTCCCAACGTCCGTCTTTTGTCCCTATAAAATAAAATCCTTCTTCTTCCAGGTGATCTCCCTTGAATCGTCGATAAGGACCATGCAGGATTTGAGCGTATGCCTTATCTTTTATTGGGGTGGCAATAATTCGACTGGCTTTATAATCATACCAATAGATATCCCGCACAAAAAGACTAGGCTGTTTATAATCCTTTAATACAAAAAATTCTTCTACGGTGATGTTATCTCCTGAACCTAAGCGGTTTACGATTTTGGTGATCGGAATATTTTCATATTCATTCCGAAGAAAGTTGTTTACTTTCTTTTGCTTCTTCTTTTTGTAGGATGATTTGATTTTAAGGCCCAGGTCGTTAGGCAAATTATCAGAACTAAACTCCCCGGCAGGGGTATTAGCACTTGCCGAAAGCGTGCTCAAAGCTGCCTTTTTAAAATTTTCTTTATTACTAAGAGCATCCTTAATTTTATTTTTCTTCTCCCCTAATTCATCAATGATGGTTTTACGGCCACTTTTTTGAATAAGTGGTTTATTGGTAGTAGTAAGTGCTGAGTCGATCTGAGCATTACTCTTAACGGAGAGCAATACGCTAAGTACTGCTACTATTGCCAGAAATAATATGTACCTAATTCTCATGAGTATCAATCTACTATACAACAGCAACGGTTGAGCTGCCGAATTATTTCCTACTTTCTATTGTTATTACAAAGTTGCTAAAGAATTACAGAGATTCAGAATCTTTACGATCTTCGCGTATAGTAATTATCTCCCTAGTAATCGTTAAAATCAATTTTAGTAGTGAAAAAAAACGCCAAAATATACATTGCAGGGCATCGTGGTATGGTGGGTTCCGCAATTCTTCGGAAACTGCAACAAGAAGGTTTTACCAATTTCGCATTGCGTACGTCAAAAGAACTTGATCTGCGAAATCAGGTGGCTGTCGAAGCTTTTTTCGAAGAAGAAAAACCTGATTATGTTTTTCTGGCCGCTGCTAAAGTCGGTGGCATTGTTGCGAATAACACCTATCGGGCCGATTTTCTGTACGAAAATCTGATGATCCAGAATAATGTGATCCATTCGGCTTATTTAACAAAAGTAAAGAAGTTAATGTTCCTGGGTTCGTCGTGCATTTATCCAAAAATGGCTCCCCAGCCTTTAAAGGAAGATTATTTATTAACTGGCACTCTGGAATCAACCAATGAGCCCTACGCCATTGCTAAAATTGCCGGTATTAAAATGTGTGAGGCGTATCGAAGCCAGTATGGTTGTAACTTCATTTCGGTAATGCCAACCAATTTATACGGTCCAAATGATAATTATGACCTTCGGAATTCACACGTACTCCCTGCCCTAATTCGTAAATTTCATGAAGCGAAAGATAGCGGAGCTGCAACGGTAGAAGTATGGGGAACAGGTTCACCACTACGTGAATTTTTACATGCGGATGATCTGGCAGAAGCCTGCTACTACCTTATGCAGCATTATGATGGCGAACAGTTTATTAACATTGGCACGGGTGAAGATCTTTCGATTAAGGCCCTAGCCGAGCTGGTAAAAGAGATTGTAGGTTTTCAGGGAGAATTGGTATGGAACACTTCAAAACCAGACGGTACGCCGCGTAAGTTAATGGATGTAAGTAAGCTTCACGACCTGGGTTGGCGACACAAAATTGAGTTAGCGGCTGGTATTCGACAGGTTTATGAAAAGTTTGTTGAACATGAGGAAATCCGGGTAATGTAAGAACAGAAAGGCCGCTCATATGAGCGGCCTTTCTGTTAAATATCTAATTATCATAATGTTACAATTAAAAAATTATTTAAAAATTGCTTTTAACTTTTTTTTAGAATGACCTTAACACTCTTTAACAGTTTCGATTCTTGTAAAATCATTTTTGCCTCTCACCTTTGATTCATCCTCAGGGAGATAAATGAATTTTTGAAGCCTTGTTTTTCTCGTCTTAGCCATGAAAAAAGTTATTTTGTCAACAGCCTTTCTTCTAATTGTTTCACTTGTTAACGCTCAGTCGTATCGTCGTTATGGGCGGCCTCCTTACCGGCAGCCTTACCAACAGCCCCATCATCGTCCAGTACAGCAAGAATTTAGCACTCCACGTTTCGGGATTAAGGGAGGTCTTAACTTCTCGAATGTAATTATTTCGCCTACTATCGGTACTCCATTATCAACCCGCACTAGTTTTATGATTGGGATGTTTGCCGAAATACCTGTTGCCCCACGGGTGGGTTTTCAGCCTGAGTTACAGTATTCCAGCCAGGGTTTTAATGATCCTACTGGTTATGGTAGGGTAGCATTAAATCAGGTAAATATTCCTTTACTGTTGAATTTGCACCTGGCTCCTGGACTATCCATTGTGGCAGGGCCTCAGTTGAGTTATTTGGCGAGTGCCAAACTTGCGGTAAATAATTATTACAACGCCAATTACGACGCAGCCTTCCACAGAGCAGGTGCGGATGTAGTCGCAGGCCTGGAATTTGGTTCAGGTAATCTGGTTGTAGGGGGGCGTTATATTTATGGCCTTGGTAATCTGAATAAAGATTATGATTTCACGGGTGATACTTACACAAATGCACTCCTGCAAGTACATAATTCAACTGTACAGCTTTCGGTAGGACTTAAGTTTTAGCACCTTGCCCATATAAAGAAAGAACACCCGCTTTAAGTGAGCGGGTGTTCTTTTTATCGTAAATAAGTCTTTTTTACCGAGCAAAAATAGCTCCAACAAAATGGTTTTTATTTTGAAGCTTCTGATTCGAAACTTTCAAATTTGTGGCTAACCGTCCGCCCGTCGAAGCCGGAAAAGCCCCAGTTGTAATGTAGGTTAAGGCATCACTCAGGCAATCTTCACTGGTATCTCCCCAATCAACGGTAACGTCGTCTGTTTCCGTACGATCTGCGGTAAAACCATCATAATAATCACCCGTTCCTTCCGCATTAACTTGTTTTACTGCAACCGGAAAGGTGTAATAATCCATAACAGAAACAGCATAATAGCCAACGGGTTTGCCATAAGTGGTTTCGCCTACGATTTTTACAGTAACGTATGGTTTTAAAATATTGATTAACAACTCACTAGCTGAAGCCGTTGATCCTGTTGTAATAAAAATAACCTGGCTCAAATTTAAATTATTTGAAGGTAAAGAAGCATCAAAAGATATTGTCTCATTCCAGCTACTCAGGTAGGAATTATGCGTATCCTGGTACATTACTTTACCTGCTGCTGAGGTTGGTGCAATCAGGTTTGCTACCTTTTCAGCCAAATCGACATACCCTCCACCATTATAGCGTTCATCAAAAACAAGCTCGGTTACTCCGTTTGACTTGAAATAGGAAAAAGCCTCATTCAATTCATCTTCAGCGGTGTCTCCTAAAAAGCTATTTAAAACAATGTACCCAATTTTAGTGCTTCCTTTTGTGATAATAGATTTATGCAAGACAGGATTCGTCTGATAGGAAGTTTTAGTTAATGTTAATGTTTGTTGGGTTCCATCGGGCTTTGTAAAAACCATAACAACCGAATTGCCGTCTAAGGCTGTATTTAAAGCATCCACATTGTCATTGGTAGCGGCAACACTATTAATTGAAACTACCTGCCAGCCTCTGGCAACACCATTTGTACCTGCATCTGAGTTTTTATACGCGTAAGCAATCCGCAAATCATTGGTAGCTGCCCAGGCAAAGCCAATCCCAAAATCACTACCAGTTCCACTAGAATAGGCATCCCATGTTTCTTTGCTAATAGCAAAACTCCAGCGATCTACATTAGAACCACTACTGCCAACAGGGCTATACGTTCTTACTTTCTCCATAACTGCTTCGGGAGAATCATAGCTGGTAGGGTTGAAACTGGAAGCAGAGGGTAAATTATCGGTCCAGAGATAATATTGCTGTGTTTTGTAGTAAACACTATCCCGAATGTCTTTGCTAGCGGTTTCATCATTTTTTTTGCATGCCATTATCCCTCCTCCCAGGATAATCAGAAAAGCGAATACGCGAGCAAAATTCATATGAGTGTGTTTTGTGAAGTGACGGTACCCCTAAAATAAGTAAAGCCAGCCTAATAACAGGCTGGCTTTACCAAACTAATTGAATTTTTATTACAGAACTTTTTCCAGTTCTTGTTTAAACTCCACTAATAACATCTCTTTTACGGCTACTTTTCGTTTTTGCGTATTTACCTTTTGGAAGAGAAGTTTATCGGCCGCAACGTACGAACGAATACGTCCATCAAATTCCAGGTATTGTTCCAGATCACCTTTTTCCTTACGTACCAGGTATTCCATCTGATAGATTTGAATTTTTAGCTGATCCCGTTTAGGCTTTTCGTCAAAATCAGGGTAACGGTAACCAATAACCCGACGCAAATAATTCAATTCAAACACCTTATCACAGGCCAGACGGAATTTCTCCGCAACGTTCCGATCTAAGGTTTTTACCTTCGGGGCAAGATCCTTCCATTTCACCAGCAGTTCTTTCGCCCGATCAGAGGCTCTGGCAATAACATGTTGATTAATAGATTGCGTTAAGGTTTCTGCCTCCGCCGCAATATTTTGCAGTTCCTGAAGACGAGGATCAACACGTGGGCGTGGAGCCAGCCCTTTCACTGCATTATAACGGTCATAGAAAATGGTGATGGCTTTCTTAAAGCGTTTCCATAATTTACTTTGACGTTTTGGAGGAACAGGGCCTACCGCTTTCCATTCATTCTGTAATTGACGAACCCGGGCAAAGGCTTCGTCAAATTCAGTACTCCGCATTAGCTTTTCCGATTCTGCGACAATTGCTTCCAGTTTATCAAAGCGTTCATCAATAATCCGGTTCTGTTCTGCGTAATATTCCCGACGGCGTTGAAAGAAATCATCGGTAATCCGGTCAAAACCTCCTTCAATTTCGTCCAGGTAAGGTTTATCTACTGGCCCGGTTTTGAGCCATTTTGTTTTAACTTCCTGTATCTTCTCAGTAGCCTCATTCCAGTCAGGAATGGTAGTGGCTGCCTGGTGTACTTCCTCCAACAGGGCACGCTTGATTTCCAGATTTTTGACCTGATTAGAAGCAATCAATTCTTTCAGATATACTTCCAGGCGATCAAGCATGGTTAGCAGGGGAACAAAATCACCCAGGCCATCAAATTCAAGTAAATTTTTACGTAGCTGGAGTAGTTTTGTTAAGTAAGATCCTTTGTTTTGAGCTTCCTGGACATCCTGATGAAGCTGGATCACTTTTTGTTGGGCTAGTTGAAAGCGAGTACGGAAGTAAGCAAGTGCTTCTTCTTCCGTATTACGAACATAGCCTATTTCGCGGTCAGGGTAGCCTGAGTAGCCTTTTAAGTAAACTTTTCCTTCCTTCGTATAGCCGTAAGTATCTTCGACGTAACGGTTGGGTGTGATAGTGGTCTCCATGGGTTTTTGAGGGGTGAGACTGGGCAAACGGTCCTTAACGCCTACTTTTGCCAGTACTGATTTTCAGGGAACAAATAAAATAAAAAATGAGTAACGAAACTATAATCTTTTCAATGTCTCGGGTGAGTAAAGTGATCCCCCCGAGTCGCACTATTATCAAAAATATTTCATTGTCTTTCTTTTATGGTGCAAAAATTGGCATTTTAGGCTTAAATGGAGCCGGTAAATCTACATTAATGCGAATAATTGCTGGCATTGACAAAAATTACCAGGGAGAGGTTGTTTTTTCGCCTGGCTATACGGTTGGCATGCTCGAGCAGGAACCACAGCTTGACCTTTCTAAAACGGTGCGTGAAATTGTAGAAGAAGGAGTATCTGAAGTAGTAAGCTTACTCAAAGAGTTTGAGCAAATTAACGAAGCTTTTGGGGATCCTGATGCAGATTTCGACAACTTACTGACCCGACAAGGTGAAGTGCAGGAAAAATTGGATGCATTGGATGCCTGGGAACTTGATATTCGCCTTGAAAGAGCCATGGATGCTCTGCGTTGCCCGCCTGAGGATGCCAAAATTGAACATCTTTCCGGAGGGGAGCGTCGTCGCGTAGCCTTATGCCGGTTGCTTCTACAACAACCTGATGTACTTCTGCTTGATGAGCCTACTAACCACCTGGACGCCGAGTCAGTATTATGGTTGGAAGAACACCTTCGTCAATATAAAGGTACTGTCATCGCGGTAACGCACGATCGTTATTTCCTTGATAATGTGGCAGGCTGGATTCTGGAGCTGGATCGTGGCGAAGGTATCCCCTGGAAAGGAAATTATACTTCCTGGCTGGAACAGAAGCAAAAACGCTTATCGCAGGAAGAAAAACAGGAATCAAAACGGCAAAAGACCTTACAGCGTGAGTTAGACTGGGTTCGTATGGCTCCTAAAGCCCGTCAGGCAAAATCAAAAGCACGCTTGGGAGCTTACGAACGTCTGCTAAATGAAGAGGTAAAAGAACGGGAAGAAAAACTGGAAATCTTCATTCCGTCCGGGCCTCGTTTAGGTAGCAAAGTAATTGAGCTTACGAACGTTTCTAAAGCGTATGGTGATAAGATTCTATTCGAAAATCTGACATTTTCTTTACCTCCTGCAGGTATCGTTGGAATTATTGGCCCTAATGGAGCAGGTAAAACGACGCTGTTCAAATTATTAACCGGTAAAGAACAAGCAGACGCCGGAAACGTTGAAGTTGGCGAAACTGTGAAGATGACCTATGTCGATCAGCTACACGATAGCCTGAAAGCTGACAAATCAGTCTACGAAACGATTTCAGGTGGGAATGATCCAATGCTTTTAGGTGGGCGTATGGTAAATGCCCGTGCCTACGTAAGCCGTTTTAACTTTAGTGGTTCAGATCAGGAAAAGAAGATCGCTAACCTTTCGGGTGGAGAACGAAACCGGGTACACCTGGCGATGATGCTGAAAGAAGGTGCCAACCTCTTACTGCTTGATGAGCCAACCAACGATCTTGATATTAATACGTTACGAGCTCTGGAAGAGGGTCTGGAAAATTTTGCAGGTTGTGCCGTTATTATCTCGCACGACCGCTGGTTCCTGGACCGTATTGCAACCCATATACTGGCCTTCGAGGGTGACTCTCAGGTGTATTGGTTTGAAGGAAACTTCAGCGAATATGAAGAAAATCGCCGCAAACGCCTGGGCACCGATGCAACTCCCAAGAGGATTAAATACAAAAAATTAGTTTAATAAACGTTCGGGTTGAAATATACGAGAGTAGTATCAATCTAAAACGTTATCATTAAGAAAAGGACCGGAAAAAATAATTTCCAGTCCTTTTCTTATTTAACCTGCTGACCATTCTGGAACGTTATGTTACCCAGATTTTTGCCATTCGCATCATACATCGTTCCCGTACCTGTCATACTTACCATACGACCATCATTGAATGTTCCAATCAGTTTACGGCCATCGGCAAAGCGGTATTCCCCTTTTCCTTTAGGCATACCTTTCTGATCATATTCGCCATACCAACCAAATTCATCGTGAAAACGGCAGAGGTATGTATCGGGATTTTGTAATTGCAGGACAATCTCAAATTTGTCGGGGTTGGCCTGAACTACTGGAAATAAATACCTCGGTGTAGATGAGTACCCCAATGCATCTAATACTACAAAATTGGTTTTGCGTTGTCGCAGATACTCCAGAAAGTCCTTTTGGTTTTCAGTAAAGCGATAATTAGAAACGTAACTACCCGAGAAAACGGCAAACAAACTAGGCTTCCGACAAATAATCATCGACCCTTTAGGTGCATTTTCTTTAATCCAGCTAGCTGCCTGGAAATAGTTTTCGTGAGCCGGGTCATAGCCAGGAATTCGAGCCATCTGTCGAAGAAACTTAATTCCTGAACCTGGCCGGGTTTCGGTAGCCGTTTGGCCAACAAAGCTGGGAACTAATAACAAAAACAATAGAGGCAATACCGTCTGTATAATAACCCTGTTGTGAATATTGATTCGCTGTAGCCCTAATTTTAACAAAAAATACAACCCATATACTCCACAAAAAAGAAAAAATGGCACTAAATGCAACATCAGTCGATTGCCCGTCCAGACTTCAGGATAAATCAGCAATAAAGCAAACGTAGCCAGTGTATACCCTAGAATGAGTAGCCGATATTGGCGTAAATGATACCAGCCAAATAAAATAATCCCCAGCAGAATCAAGGCTGAAAGCCACTCTCCGGTGCTAATGGGTAGAGAATAATCTTCTACATTAGAACTAAGCACGGCACTTGGTATTTCCCGCGTTACGTAGCGTTCGGTATTATGCCAGAAGCGTTCTACCCAACCACCAATATTTTGTACGGTTCCTTCTTCTGGTCGAAGGGGATTGTTATACTGCATATCCCGGAAGTGGCTGTCTCCGCCCAATTTAGCCGCCCGGATTTGCCAGGGAGCTATTCCTGCAAAAAACACAATAGCCATAAAACCAATGTGACTCCATTTTTGCCGAATCAGCAGGTATAATCCTACCCCCGCCAGAATCATGAGGCCCGTCTGGCGTACGTAATATGAAAACACTGTACAGATTATAAAGCCCCAGAAAAAGGGATCTTTCCAAGCCTGTTTTGATAAATCAGCCCGGACAAACAACCATAACGCCAGAAGTGATACGAAAAAGTAGGTCATTTCACTCATCATCATGGATGAATACTGAAGAATATGGAAATTCAGCAATACCAATAAAGCCCCTACAAACGCTAAGTGAATGTTGCGACTCATTCGCCGAAACAAATCGAACATCAGTAATACAGAGGCAATCAGGAAAAACCCGTTTACGGCCTGTATAGTAGTAGTTTTGTCGGAAAAAATTTTCATGATTATCGCAATCACGAAAGGGTAACCGGGGGGGAAATGATTAGCCGGTACCCGTTCCGGCCCTAATATGCCCACGTAGCCATCCCCCTGAGCAATGGCTTTACCAAGCATATAATAGTCGGTGGCATCACCCGTTAGCGATATTTTTTTATCGAAAACGTATTGAAAAATAAAGAATCCAATAATGGCGAGCAGAGCACTATACAGGTAAAACAGGCCATTACTCGAGGCTTGTAAAGGAACTTGCTTAGGTTTATCTTTCATTGAGTCGGGTGTCAAAGCGGCTAAAATACAATCGTTTTCTTTAGAAGCCACTGATTGTTGGCTGAACTCGTCATTCAGGGGTTAACTCAACCCCAACATTCGAGATTTACCCTCCAACGAAGCTCTTCTTTACAGTATTTCTTTTTATAAATATGGTTGTCAATAACCCCCTGCTTGTCTATTTCTCAGCTACCGTTTTAGTAAAGTATTAGTATACTCACTTGAATAGATTTATCTTTCGAAACATTTAGAAACCTTAATTAACCACTAAACAAAAACTACGAATGAAATCTTACGTACGGATCCAGCTCATGGTGATGATGTTTCTGCAATTTTTCACCTGGGGTTCCTGGTATGGGCAGGTTACAAAATATTTAGGAACAACCCTCGGAGCAAGTGGAGAGCAACAGGGAGCCGCCTTTTCAACTTTTTCAATTGCCATGATTATTGCTCCCTTTTTTGTGGGAATGATTGCTGACCGCTTTTTTTCAGCTCAAAAGGTATTAGGAGTACTTAATTTATTAGGGGCAGGTTTTTTATATCTATTGACCCTCTCAACAAATCCGGATTCTTTTTTCTGGATTATATTGGGGTATTGCCTTACGTTTACACCAACCCTGGCTCTGTCTACTACTATTGCCATGCGGCAGATGAAAAGCCCCGAGCAGGAATTTCCCTCGATCCGGGTTTTGGGAACAATCGCCTGGATCATTGTTGGTAACATTATTGGTTATTTTGGTTTTGGCGACAAAGTAACCATCTTTCAACTAGCCATTGCTTCTTCAGTATTATTGGGAATATTCTCGTTTTTCTTACCCGATACACCTCCAAGTGCCACTGGCCCAGCGAAGCTTTCGCAAATTTTAGGTACTGATGCTTTCGTATTATTCAAAGATCGCTCTTTTGCCATTTTCTTTCTTTCGTCTGTTCTAATCTGCATTCCCCTGTCTTTCTATTATGCAATGGCGAACCCTTCGCTAACCGATTCAGGAATGACGAACGTTGAAAATAAAATGTCTTTGGGGCAGGCTTCTGAGGTAATTTTCATGCTATTGCTTCCTTTAGCATATAGCCGTTTAGGGGTGAAGTGGACATTTATTGTGGCTCTGCTGGCCTGGATTGTTCGTTTCTTATGTTTCGGTTTTGGTGACGCAGCTTCCGGAGAATGGATTCTATATATGGCTATTGTTCTTCATGGCGTCTGCTACGATTTCTTCTTCGTCACGGGTCAAATATATACCGATAATAAAGCCGGTGACCGTATTAAAACGCAGGCTCAAAGTCTTATTTCGTTTGCAACTTATGGCGTAGGAATGGGGATTGGCTCTTACATTGCCGGGTTACTGAAAGATACGTTTACAACCAAAACGCCAACGGGTAACATTGTAAATTGGGAGGGTTACTGGATGATTCCTGCCGGAATTGCCTTTGTGATCCTTCTTCTATTTATTGGGATTTTCCGTGAGAAAACCACCGAATCGCTAGTAAGAAATCAGGTAAATGCTTAAGGTTATTCTAAACGAATAAAAGCCCTTGTCAATCATACGCAAGGGCTTTTATTCGTTTATTCAGCTAGTTCTGTTTCGGAAGTTGCCAATGAGAATGCTATTGTAAAAGTAGTCCCCTGATCTATTTGTGACTCGACATCTACTCTGGCTTTATGAGCCTGTATGATACTCAGTGTTGCAGCCAGCCCCAAGCCGATACCATTATTCTTGGAAGTAAAATAGGGTTCAAACAGTCGACTCATATGCTCAGGGGGAATACCCGAACCATTATCTTCAATAGTTATATAACAGACTTCGCCAGTTACATGATTACCCACATGTAATTCACCACTATCTGGTTGCATGGCCTCTATCGCATTAACGATAATGTTTAGAATACCAATTTTGATTTTCTCCTTATCAACCTTTACCAGACAGTCGTCACCGTAACCTTTATTCAGGGTAATGTTTTTTAATTGAATACGGTCCATAGCCAGGGCCAGGGTTTCGTCCAGTACCTGATGAATCGAGAACGGCACTAAAACCATTTCGGTCTGACGGGATGAATTCAATAATTCAGAGATCAAATCATTGATCCGTTGCGAATTCCGCTTGATAATTTGAGGATACATCAGCAGCTCCTCGTCAATGATATTCCCTAATAATTCGCTCGCCGATAAATTGATATTCGTAAGTGGGTTACGAACCTCATGGGCTAGCGTACGTACCAAGCGAGCAGTAGCGGCGAGTTTTTCAGAAAGCAGGGCGTCCCGTTCGGCTCTTTTACGAGCCGTAATATCATGAACAATTCCCTGAATCTGATGAGAACCAAAGCCATCTAGTTGAAGGCTGGCATAGATCGTACAAAAACGCTTATCACCGAACTTCGTTTGGAGAGCCACTTCAAAATCTTCGATTTCACCAAATTGATCCAGAATTGCCGAAAACAGGGTATATCGTTCCGTGCTTTCAAATAATTGAGCCAGACTTTTCTCGCGAAATTCTTCAGTTGTGTACCCCAACAATTCACTCCCGTTCGGATTTACATACAAAAATTTTCCGGTAGGGTTTGTTTGGAAAATCATTTCCCGAAGCTGGTCAAACAAACTTCGATACCGTCGTTCACTCTCACGCAAGGTGTTTAACGTAGCTGCTCGTTCCATAGCATAACGAATGCACCGTTCGAGCTTCTCAGCATTCAGATCACTTTTTACCAAGTAATCTACTGCACCACGACGAGTGGCTTCTTCGTCTACTTTCCGGTCTCCGCGGCCTGTCAGTAAAACCATCGGAACAGTCATACCAAGACGATGGACTTCTTCAATTAAGTCCAGTCCGGTTTTAGCTCCGAGAAAAAAGTCAACGAAAACAATATCGTTATTCTGAATTTTGTTCAGAGCTGCAGAATACCCATTTGCCCAATCTAACAAAAACTGACGCCCTGGGATGTCCCTGAGGTAATCACTCGTCAGAAGATAGTCGTCTTCATCATCATCAACGATTAAGACTCGCGTCATATCCTTCATAATTTCCTAATCCAGAGACCTTACAATATTATTCAAAGCTTGAAGGTACCTGTACAATTTCAAACCAATACTTCCCAAGTGACTTCGTTACCTCAATGAAATCCGTGAAAGACACCGGTTTGGAAATAAAACAATTTATACCCAGATCATACCTTCTTAAAATATCTTCTTCAGCCCGGCAGGTTGTGAGCACAATAATTGGAATACTGCGTAAATCTGGATTAGACCTGATCTCCCGGAGAGCTTCCCGGCCATCTTTACGAGGCATATTTAGATCCAACAAAATCAGACCAGGGCGAGGGCTATCCTGAGGGTCAGCATATTTACCTCGGCGGAACAAATAATCAATCAATTCTACTCCGTCTTCAACGAAGTGAATTTCATTCAGGACAAAATTTTCCTCTAAGGCTTCTTTCGTCATTTCACGGTCATCTTCATCATCATCCGCCACTAATAAAACGACCGGTTTTTTGTGAACTATATTTTTCATGGCTTTGGAAACGTAGTGGGAAATAGCGTTCAGAAAACTATAAATCCCTTAGTTCAGTAAGGTGGCATGTTCCAGTAAGTAATACAATTGCATAAATGCAACCAAAATGGTTTTCGGCAGTGTGTTTATAATGCCTGTTTACCTGACCGGACATGTAAATCACTTAAATAGGGTAAAAATCTGTTCCGCATAACCTTATCCTGCACCATGGTTTATCGTATTAATTTTGTAGAAAATCTGCCCCGTAGTAAACGATATCTGATCACTTCCAAATGAATAGCCAACTCGCATTTAATCTGAATAATGTATACGTGTTTTAATCCTTTTCCAATACGGGTTTGAAAGAGCCGCTCATTTGACACTTGATACGGCACCGGTTTCAGTTGAGCTTTACTTAATCTTTAAGGCTTCGTTATTCATAAAAATGCACCGTCCTGAAATAGGTTGACATCAAGAAGATTAACTTATGGAAGAGCA
>JASGGE010000073.1:0-18624 GCA_047605205.1 Siphonobacter sp. | reverse complement strand
TGGGTGTAGCCTTCTTATGGGCTAGCCTTGCTAGCTGCACTAATTCTAATGGACTATTAATATGGCCTGTCGGGTTAATCGTAATACTTTGGAAAGAGGCAGGATGGAAAGCTTTAGTGTGGTCAGTGGTGATGATAAGCATTAATATTGCCTATTTTTCCGGATCCTGGCATCGGGAACATACCGAAGCCATTAGCCTTGTAAAACTAGCCAATGCAGGCTTGTTTTTTGTTACCATGAACGGTTCGTGGTTATACTGGGAAACTGGCAAATTGGGTAAGCTAACAGCTCTTTTGGCGGGGGTAAGTATATGGCTTGCAGGGTTTATCTGGCTAAAAAATCATACACAAACGATTCGTAAAATACTACGATCAAAAGAAATAGATACAGATACGCTTTTCTGGATTCAATTAATGGCTTGGGTATTGTTAAGTTCTGCGGCAATGGCTTGGGGGCGGTCCGGCTCTGTATTTAATGCCTGGGCTATTTCTGATTGGTTACGTATTCAGGGAGTATTGTTGCTTATTGTAGTATATGCCCTGATTGTGAAGTATGTATTCCATAAAGTGGTATTTATGAAATGGGTAGGAGGCATAAGCATGCTGATCTATTTACTTGGATTGGTGGTGAATCTGCCTTTTATTCAAAATCAGTATCGTTTTCTGATGGCCGATGCTGGAAATTTTACCCGTACAGGTCATTGGGTCTTTGAAAATAACTACCAGCAAGATCAGCATAACCCTGATGCTGTTTCCGCAGAAGGAAGACTCGCTCTGCAACGAAATATCATTACCCTTCCCGGCACAAAGTGGCCTTTGGGAGACCAGTCTGTTAAACAGAAATGGGTGGTTTTACAATGGATATATCGTAGCCCTATTTCTACCCGTGTTTTTGTAAAAGATAAACAAGTAGAAAAAAAAGTAGAAGAGGCTAAAGAGGCCTGGTTGGTTTTTCAGGATGATAAAATTATTCTCCCCTTAGAACGATCAGGCTTAAAGGGTTTTATACCTGCTAGTTGGGTGGCTACTTCGTATTTGATGGGCATAAACAAAAATCTCAGACAAAAAAAAGCCTGGATAGCCTGGATTGAGAAATAGAACGTACGCCTTGGTTTAGAGCAGACAATTTTACATAGATAGATCGGATTGCAGGAAGTTAAAAAAGAAAATCACTACGTTCTGATTGGTTAATACATTTTTTCAATCTGGTGTGATCAAACTCACACAATTTGAAAAACAGACAGATGTATTGTGATAACCAGAATAGCGGCCAACCTTATTACCTTTGCAAGCCAATTCCGCCAAACCGGGTTGGTTTTGCTGTATGTCATCCATTCTCATCCTCAATGCTAACCTTGTTAATGAAGGAGCTATTCGTGAGGTAGACGTTTTCATAAAAGATGGTTTTATTGACCAGATTAGTACTGATTTGTCCACTCTTACGGCTGATCAGGTGATTGATGCCAGGGGGAAATATCTTTTCCCGGGGGTTATTGATGATCAGGTTCACTTTCGGGAGCCTGGCCTCACTCATAAGGCTACTATCAGCTCTGAGGCCCGGGCTGCAGTGGCAGGTGGTGTTACCAGCTTTATGGAAATGCCCAATACCGTTCCCAATGCTCTAACACAAGCCTTGCTGGCTGATAAATACGCCATCGCCGAACGGACCGCCCTGGCAAATTATTCTTTCTATATGGGGGCTTCGAATGATAACTATGACGAGGTTATGCGAACCGATGCGAGCAAGGTATGCGGGGTGAAAATTTTTATGGGGTCTTCAACGGGGAATATGCTGGTAGATAATCCGGTTGTATTGAGCAAACTCTTTGCGAATGCTCCTTATCTGATTGCTACGCATTGTGAGGATGAGGCTACCATTCGGGCTAACGTAGCTCTTTACAAAGAGAAATACGGCGAGAACCCTCCGGCTCGCGTACATCCCGAAATTCGGAATGTAGAAGCTTGCTGGAAGTCAAGCTCTATGGCTGTAGAATTGGCCCGTCAGCACGGTACACGTTTGCACATTTTGCATATTACGACGGGAGAGGAAACTCAACTTTTTGAGAAAGGCTATTATGGGTATAGCGATGATGAGCGAGTCTTACTGCGTGGCTTACACCCCAAAAATATCACGGCAGAAGTCTGTGTGCATCACCTTTGCTTTGATGCTCATGATTATGAAACTCTTGGCAATCAGATTAAATGCAATCCGGCTGTGAAAGAAGACGGCCATAAGCAGAAATTGTTACAGGCCTTGCTTGATGACCGAATTGATGTAATTGCTACCGATCACGCTCCGCATACCTGGGCTGAAAAGCAGCAAGGCTACTGGCAGGCACCTTCCGGTTTACCACTGGTGCAACATCCCTTGTTGCTGATGCTGGAGTTTTATCATGATGGGAAAATAACCCTTGATACCATTGCCCGGAAAATGTCACATGCTGTGGCTGATTGTTTTGCAATTGAAAAACGAGGCTATGTTCGCGAAGGATACTGGGCTGATTTAGTATTGGTGGACTTACACAAAAGCAATGAGGTAAGGAAAGAGTCGTTATATTACCAATGTGGCTGGTCTCCATTAGAAGGGTATACCTTCCGGTCATCTGTAACGCACACAATTGTCTCCGGCCATCTGGCGTATGATAACGATGTGTTTGACGAAAGTAAAAAAGGCCAGCGATTGCTGTTTGAACGCTAAAGATTGCCAAGAAAGTAGTCTGATTATTGTACTTTTTTAACGTTGTGAGATCGTATTTTGCTTTCCGAGGTTTCTTGGAATAGTACTAAATAAAAAAACCGTCGGAAACCGGCGGTTTTTTTTAGCAATCCCTAAAATCACCACAAATTACTATAAGCAATACGCAGTTTCCGCATACGAACCGTAGCGAAACAGCGTCTTAGAATTCGATAATATACTTTACCAAATTGAGCATAGCACCACAATTTTAATTCTTTAACTTCAGCGGGTAATAACAATTGCCGAAGAGCCTTACGTAGCTCTTTCTCGAACAATTTAGCGTCAAAGCTAACCTTCTGTAAAATCACTTTGATGTATTCGAGCAGCGTGATTGACATAACTGGACGGTGGTTTAAGGTTTAACAAATGGCATATGGGCCAAACGTTTTAGGCCTACCTTTATAACGATGAACGCACAACAAATATATATAACTTTATTACTTTTTTGTTGTTTTTTTTCTAGGAATTTTGTTTATGCCCAACAATCTTCGGCTAGAATTGAATTAGGGGCCTCTGCAATCCCTTTTGGAAAACCTTATTCCATCACAATTGTTATTACGGGGAGCCAGGAAAGAAATTATGGTCGCTTTCCGGATATTATTGGAATGAGCCGCCGAGGCACTACTACAACCACTTCTACCAATACTGTTTCGGGGGCTACGGAGATTGTTCAGCGAATTACGCAGAACTATTATCCAAGCCAGCCGGGTAACTATGTTGTGACTCCTTTTACGATGACCATTAATGGGCAATCGGTTCAATCAATGGGTGGAATTGTTATCGTAACGGAAGCCGATCCTAAGGGGGCAGAATTACCTGAAGAATCGGAAGAAGAAGAAGAAACGCCCATCGTGGCAGATGCAAAGCAATCTGCCTTTTTATTACTTCAGTCCAATCGCTCGCAAGTGTATGTAGGCGAAGGATTTAACCTGACTCTAGGATTTTATGTAGCGGATGACAATCCCGTAGGGATGGATTTCTATGCCCTGAATATGCAACTTGGGGCTATACTTAAACAGATACGTCCGGCTAACTGCTGGGAAGAAAATTTTGGTATTCAGGGGGAACCTCAGGTTTTTAACGTAGTCATTAAGGGAAGAAAATATACAGAATACCGGCTTTTTCAGGCCGTATATTTCCCATTAAATGCTGAACCCATCCGGTTTCCGGCAGTAAGCCTGAAAATGGTTCAGGATGATGATAAGAAACGGAAGTTCATCTCCTTTCAGAGCAAAACGCTAACCATACAACCCATTGCTTTGCCTGTAAACGCTCAGCGTAACCAAGCTGTTACGGGTGATTTTTCGGTTCAGGAAAAACTTAGTAAGCAAAAGGCTCTGACAGGGAAAAGTATAACGTACAGCATAACCATTCACGGGAGTGGAAATCTGGCTCCCGTGGCCATTCCCTTACCTGAAAATGATGCCTTTTTTGACTTTTATCCGCCATCCATACAGGAGTCGATTACGCGTCGTCGTGGCCAGGTAACGGGTGAGAAGACATTCACCTTTCAGATTATCCCCAAACAAGCAGGAAACATCCCGCTAAGTGCCTATTTTCGCTGGCTCTTTTTCAATCCCCGAACGGGTAAGTATGTAAACTGGCATTCAAGCCTGACCATGCAAAGCACTGGTGAGCAGGTAAGTGATGCCAATTCCGGAGAATCTATATTTGACGGATTACCTGCATTAGATAGCACTAGGCCCTTTGTGAACCTTCAGGGATCCATTATGAGTTTTGCAAATGCCCTGCTCACCATTATGGGAATGGGGATGATTTATATTTTCTGGCGAGGCAGAAGAGGCTAAGCTTTCAACGGTTATAGTATAGGCCGTTATTGAACATTGAAAACAGAAGATTATGTCCAGTACATACGGTACGCTTTTTAAAATCAGTACGTTTGGTGAATCACACGGTAAGGCCGTTGGGGTAGTGGTAGATGGCTGCCCAGCCGGAATTGATTTTGATGAAGCTTTTATTCAGAGTGAGTTAGATCGCCGTAAACCAGGCCAATCTCGTATTACCACCCAGCGGCGTGAATCAGATACCTTTCAGGTCTTATCAGGGGTTTTTGAGGGAAAAACTACGGGTACGCCCATTGCGATGGTGATTGCCAATGAAGACCAGCGGTCGAAAGATTATAGCCATATCGCTGAACAGTTTCGCCCTTCTCATGCTGACTATACGTATTCAACGAAATATGGCAATCGGGATTATCGCGGCGGCGGCCGATCTTCTGCCCGTGAAACCGTCGCTCGGGTAGCGGCCGGAGCATTAGCAAAACTGGTATTAAACAACCTGGGTGTTATCATCCAGTCGTATGTTTCGCAGGTAGGCCCAATTCGCCTTGAAAAGCCTTATCAGGAATTGAATATAGCGGTAGCGGAAGAGAATGCAGTTCGTTGTCCTGATCCGGAATTGGCTCAGCAAATGTTTGACTTCATTGACGAAACCCGTAAAAAAGGTGATAGTGTTGGTGGGGTAATCTCCTGCGTATGCAAGGGCGTTCCTGCGGGTTGGGGCGAACCTGTTTTTGATAAGCTTCATGCCGAGCTAGGTAAGGCAATGTTGTCGATCAATGCCGTAAAAGGCTTTGAGTATGGTTCAGGTTTTGCAGGTGTGGAACAATATGGTTCTGAACATAATGATGAATATTATACCGATGAAACAGGGAAGGTTCGCACGAAAACGAATCGTTCCGGGGGCATTCAGGGGGGTATTTCTAATGGTGAGGATATTTATTTCCGGGTGGCTTTCAAACCCACCGCTACCATTATGCAGGATCAGGATTCAGTTGATGTTCAGGGCAATCCTGTTGTTGTTTCTGGTAAAGGACGTCATGATCCTTGTGTCGTACCTCGTGCGGTGCCTATTGTTGAAGCGATGGCAGCTTTGGTATTAGTAGATTTTTATTTGATTGATCAGGCCAGAAAACGCTAGTTATGAATTATTTATCCGCCGAAGGACTCTCTAAATCAACGGGGGAACGCTGGCTTTTTAGAAATATAACGTTCGGTCTAAGCAAAGGCGATAAAGTAGCTTTAGTTGGCCGGAATGGAACGGGGAAAACCTCGTTAATGGATGTACTCACGGGTATACAGGCTCCCGAAGAAGGTTCTGTAAGTATTCGAAAGGATATTCAGTTAGGGTATTTGAACCAGCAGCCTGCCCTGAACGAAAATCAAACGGTACTGGATACGCTTTTTTCAGGGGATACTCCATTGTTGAAAGCCTTGCACGATTACGAAGAAGCCCTGCATCTGGGCGAGGGTGATCGGGTGTCGGCAGCAGCTGAACAAATGGAATTGTTAAAAGCCTGGGACTATGAATCGAAAGTAAAGCAGGTTTTGGGTAAGCTAGGTGTAGCAGAAGCCAATTTTGAAAAACAGATTGGGCAGCTTTCTGGTGGGCAGCGGAAACGGGTGGCTTTAGCAAAAGTTTTATTAGACGAACCCGACTTACTGATTTTAGATGAGCCTACTAACCACTTGGATCTGGAAGCGATTGAGTGGCTTGAAAATTACCTGGGGACATCCAACATGACCTTATTGCTGGTAACGCACGATCGGTATTTTCTGGATCGGGTGTGTACCGAAATTCTAGAATTAACGGATGGTAATATTTTTCGGCATAAAGGAAATTATTCGTATTTCCTTGAAAAACAGGCCGAGCGGCAAAGTGCGGAAGCATCGGAAGTAGACAAAGCCAAAAATTTATTGCGGCGTGAGCTGGAATGGATGCGTCGGCAGCCTAAGGCCCGGGGAACCAAATCTCAATCACGGATTGATGCGTTTTATGATCTGAAGGATAAAGCCAGTCAGGAACGCCGCGAGTCGAACGTGGAACTGAATATGGGGATGGCTCGCCTGGGAAGCAAAATTCTTGAGCTGGAACATTTGAAAAAGTCGTTTGGGGTACTTCCAATCGTCGATGATTTTAACTACGTTTTCCGTCGAAAAGAACGTGTCGGGATCGTCGGGAAAAATGGCGTAGGGAAATCTACTTTCCTGGATATGCTTACGGGTATACAAGCTCCCGATGCCGGAAAAATCAGCGTCGGAGAAACCGTACGATTTGGGTATTATACACAAAGTGACCCTACGTTCAAACCGGGCCAACGGGTAATTGATGTGGTAAAGGAAATTGCAGAGGTGGTGACATTGGGTAGCGGTGAAACCATTACAGCCAGTCAATTTCTGCAGCACTTTTTATTCGATCCTAAAAAACAATATACCTACGTTGAAAAGCTGTCGGGTGGCGAACGCCGGCGGCTACAATTGCTTCAGGTACTCATAAAGAACCCAAACTTCCTCATTCTGGATGAGCCTACTAATGATCTGGACATTCAGACACTCAACGTGTTAGAGGATTATTTACTTCAGTTTTCAGGATGTTTGATACTCGTTTCACACGATCGTTATTTTATGGATCGTCTGGTAGAACATTTATTTGTCTTTGAAGGCGAAGGAAAGATTAAAGACTTTCCGGGTAATTATACTGATTATCGGGAAAGTGCCAGTGCTGAAGCAGTGGTTATTAAACCTAAGCCAGAAGCTCCGAAGCCCGTTACGCAGGCTCTTCCAGCAAAACGTAAATTGAGTTTTAAAGAACAGCGAGAACTGGAAACACTGGAAAGTGAAATGAGCGACCTGGAAAGCAAAAAGACGATCCTGTCCGAACAAATGAATTCAGGTGATGCGGATTACCAACAAATTTCGCTCTGGGCAAAAGAAGTTGAGGAAATTACTAATCTTTTAGAGGAAAAAGAGCTACGCTGGCTGGAACTTTCTGAATGGAGTTAGGGGATTGGCTTTGAGCTCAAAACCTGTCAAGTAATGGATTAAAAGCGAGAATTTTTATTTCTTTTCCGATAGTGCAGACGATACTTTTTGTCGAAGGAAATATTTTCGTCCATAAAGCCCCATTTCTTCCGGATGCCAATGGAAAACGCCGCAGATGTAGGATATAAAGTACCTAAGTCGGCAGCAATAGTTGCCTGTATTTCTGATCCTCGTAAAAACCAGATTTGTCGTTTTAAGCTTAGCAGTAAGCTGGTTTGATGACTTTTAAATTCAGCCTGATCGGCTCCTGTTGAGTGCGTGTAAGAGATCTTTCCACTCCAGTACCAATCTTGATGAACAGAGGCTTCAAAACCCAAATGGAATACTGACAATTGATTGGCATTGGTAAAGAATGGTAATGTTGAAAACATTGTAGCACTGGGCTGATTCGAAGCATGATCGGTTACTGAAGAGATAAAAGGTGTACCGATAGTATGATGATGATAAGACCAGCCTTGAAGGTATTGCCGGCTGTTAAAATAATTTTCTGTCCAGGTAAGGCCCGATCCCCATAGAGGGCCGGTACGGCCCTGATTTTTAGTATAAAGCCATTCAAACACAAGCTTGCGAAAGCAAAAATCAGGATAATCAGAATCATTAGTGGTTAAACTGATGCCTGTTAGGCCGTCCTGCCAATTGGCTAAATGAAGAATGGAAGGCATATCAAAAGGTTGTTGTCGATAGATGAACAGACGCTGATGGTTATTCTGAATCTGAACAGCCATATCCACTGATCCGAGGTGGTTACCTACCCATTCCTGAGCATCGTAGGGGTTATAATGGCTCTGATTGGTCCGCTGTCCTTTAAAGATACTCCAGAATGCAGAGGCATCTTGGGGTAAGTGGCCGTCGCTTTCAAAAAATAGGTTCTTATCAGGATTAACCGAAAGGCTACCTCCTGTCTGTAAGGAAGGTGCATAACCACCCCATTGTACCTGATGATTGATACCGAAAAAGGCCTGAAAAGCCGCAGACTTTCCAATGCGGAGGTAGACCGTTTTCTGGTGTAAATTAACTTTCCGGACGAAAGCATCCTGCTCGTCAAGCCAGCCATGAGCTATTATGGCCTGAAAGGCTATAGTGCCCCCTCCGATGGGTGTCCAATTCGGAAACCCAATTTGAATTTTAGGAACAGGCATGGCATTGCCCGACCAGGCATAGGGGCCGGTACCTAGCGTTGAATCCGCCAATCCGAAGAGCTCTTTTCGTTTACCCATATAGAATTCAGCTTTCCCAAGCCGAGCCTTTAGGTAAGCTTCTGGTAGCAGAAGTTGCTGTTTTGCTCCAAGGTTCCCAACGATCTGAAGTCCATAGCCCCAGTCAAGAGGGCGTGATCGTAAGTAAGAACGGGTTTTACTGGCTTGCTGATAATCGGAAGAAATTTGAAATGAAGCTTGTAAAATCGAGGCTTGTTTCGGAATGATACCATATTGATTGGCTCGCATCCAGAACGGAATGAGTTTCCCAGCCAAAAGCTGTGTACTTAATTCATAATTCTCATGATCCGTTAAAATACCCTGGGCCTGGGCTTGGGAAATCATTAGAACTAAAAAACAGCAGTAAAATTTTCGATACATCTGTGATAAGATAGAGTGAAATCTAAAATTATCATCAGGCTATATGCAGAGTACTTATTGCTAAATTATACTTATTTAATGGTAGGGTTTTGATTTAACGGAAGAGGGCCTGATCCTGCAGATGAAGGCACTTCATTAGAGAGAATAAAAAAATTCGCCGAACCCAGAGGGCTCGGCGAATCCGTTCTTGGTCTTTCTTCCCATTTGAAAACCATATTTTGAACGTTGAAATAGCTAATTTCTATAGCAACGATGTAGATCTAGGTCGAGCGATTCTTAATATACTCAGGTATTTTACATGGTTTATTGAAGAATCTTTTGCAAAAATAATAGCGATATTGAAAAATGTAAAGAAATAGTTGAATTTTTTTGCGTAAAAAATTCAAAACAACGTTGCTTATACCTACATAAGGAAGATGTTACGCCCTGAATTCAATACTTTTGGTATGTGATAAACCCCGTATGGTGCTTTCAATTTTAAGCTTACTAGCTCATTGTCAGATTATTAACCCTGTTGCTGTTGATTCTGGATATGTGATTGTTCAGGAGGTACGTTTTGTAGGCAACCATCAGACCAAAGAATTTATTTTACGCCGCGAATTAGATTTTAAAGAAGGAGATACCCTAAGAACAGCTTTTATTCAGGAACGAATCGAGAAAAATCGCCGTAAAGTTTTCAATACGAATCTCTTCGTAACGGTTGATACTCAGGTGAAAATGCAGGATGAGCGTCAGGCTATTGTAGAGTTCGATCTTCGTGAGCAGTGGTATATTCTGGGATTTCCGATTTTTCAGCTGGCCGACCGGAATTTTAGCGAGTGGTGGTATGATCGTAACCATGACCTGAGCCGGACGGTATACGGGATTAACCTCCGGCATTATAATTTTCGGGGAAGAGCGGAGCAGTTGCGGGTAAATGTTGAGTTTGGCTTTGCCCGTTATTTCGATTTTTCCTATCGAATTCCTTATATCGATCGCAAGCAGAAACTTGGTCTTACGTTTGGGGCTTCTTACAACACTACTAAAAACCTGCCCTACCGTACCGATCACGATAAGCTGGTTTATCTACGAAGTGATAATTTATTACGAGAGCGGTTTTATACAAACGTGATTCTGCGTCGACGGAACCATTTTTATGATTTTCAAACGCTGGAATTACGTTATGCTTCGCATGCTATTGCTGATACGATTGCTCAGCTAAATCCAAATTATTTTCTGAAGGGTAGAGAAAAGCAGCGGTATTTCCTGCTTTCTTATGGCTATAGTTATGATTTTCGGGATAAAGCTCAGTATCCGTTATGGGGATTTTATGTAGGGTTTTTCGCGAACCGCTATGGCATACTACCGTCTGATGATATTAATCTGACGGATGTTACGCTTAATTACTCTCGTTATCGGCCTTTAGGAAAAAAGTGGTTTTATAGCTTAACAAGCGAAGGAAAAACATCTTTACCGCAAAGGCAGCCCTTTCTACAAACACGAGGGCTAGGGTATCTGAATGATTTGATTCGGGGATATGAACTGTATACCATTGACGGACAGCATTATCTCTACATACGAAATACCCTGCGGTATCAACTTTACGAAGGAAAAGTGTTTCTGAAGCCGCTTCGTAAGGTACGTCAGTTTAATACCGTTCCAATTGGTATTTATCCGAACATTTTTCTGGATGGAGGGCGGGTCTGGAATCAGTATGCGAACCTAAACAATAGCTATTTTGCAAACCGCCTGTTACTTGGCTATGGTTTTGGGGTTGACGTAGTAACTTTTTATAATGCGGTACTACACGTACATTATGCCTTTACGAAAGATGGGGTAGGAGGGGTACGATTTAATCTGGTGAGGGAGTTTTAGGTATAACTGAAAGGAACAGTTATATGGAAAACAGCAAAGCCGGGCATTGCCCGGCTTTGCTGTTCAGGAAATGGAAAAGAGCATTCCTGGTTTATTTGTCCCACCAGATTTGGGTTGTCAGGGCATCGGCTCCCTGGCGGGCTACTGCTTCTTTATAATGCGTTGAATTTAGTGATGATTCGGTGGTTGGATACCCCTGTCTTCTTGGAATAGAGGAGATAGAACCATCAGCAGCAGGAGTCAGTGTTGGGTATCCCGTTCTTCTCCAGTCGGCCCAGGCTTCATACCCATTCAGATACTGATGTACCCATTTTTGAGTTATAATTTGCTGGAGGCCAGTGCCTGATGCGTATGCAACCGTACTGTTAGCTATGTAAGTATCGTAAGTAGTCTGATCGAAAACATCATACATTGTGAAGGATTCCTTGATAGCCTGGTTGTAGTACTCTTCAGCAACCGTATCTCCGCCATCAATATAACCTACCTTGGCTGCTTCAGCCATAACAAACAATAGCTGAGGATATGTATACAGTGCCGCTGGTGAGCCGGCTTCTCTGAAATAATCACCAATACGGCTATATACGGTTGGAATGTTACGGGCCGCAGACGATCCGTAGGTAAGACCGCGTACACTTCCACTTGAAAGTACTTCTCCATAGATGGGCAAACGTGGGTCATCCAAAGGCTGCATGTAATCAGTCATAGTTGTGCTGATTGCGTAATCATTTCGGGCAGAAACAGTATAATTACTATACCAGGGGTTGTAATTGTTGGGATCACTGGCAATGTATTGATAGAACATATTGTCATCCTGGCTAGTCAATACTCCGGCTGATAAGGCTTCATTAAATTCAGTTTTGCCTTTTTCAAAATCATTTTTAATGAGTCGTAGAGACATATATAAACGAGTTGTATTCGCAAATTTCAGCCACATGGTCATGTCTCCATCGAACAGAATATCACCGGATACTCCCTGTTCGGAAGTATTAATTAAGGCTACGCCTTCTTCCAATTCCGTAAAAAGTGCATAGTAGAGCTCTTGTTGAGAATCGTAAGCAGGGCTATAATTTTCTGAACCCTGAAGAGCTTCTGAGTAAGGCAGGTCACCGTATCGATCCGTCAGCCACCAGAAATAATAGGCTTTCAGAATGTGAGCAACGGCCAACTGATTGTTTTTAGAACCATTCTCACCTTCATCGGCATTGCTTGCACCGGCTTCATTATAGTCAATAATCGCCTGAAGGTTTTCTAGTGGGCCATAGTAATAGCCACCCCAATCGAAGTTTACGGTAGAGTATAGAGATGAGCCAGGATAGGGGCCTTCTGAAAGATACTGTACGTAAAAGTTTGCGTGGTTATTACTGAAAAAAGTACCAGGTAAACTTTGTAAGGTATTAGTCAACAACGCTTTGGTTGTAGCGGAAGAAACTTGGGTTGGATCTACGTTGGTATCCCCAAATTCTCCTGGCTTACAGGCAAAACCCACCACCAGTAAGCTAAGAATACTTAGTTTATTGAAAAGTCTTTTCATCTTCTATGGAATTAAAGCGTAAGTTTTAAGTTGAAACCGATTGTCCGGGTAGCTGATAACTGGCCACCTTCATACCAGTAGTTTTCGATTTCAGACGGATCAAGTCCCCATTTTTTAGCAGGCGAAGCAATGAGCCAGGCGTTGTTTACCGTAATACCAAAATTGGCATGAGCAATGCCCAGGCGATTGGTAATGCCAGAAGGAATGGAATAGCCAAAACGAACTTCACGCAATTTTAAGTAAGAGGCATCAATCAGCACATTCGCACTGTTACGGGCGTAGTTGGTGTAATAGAACCGTCGGGCAGGAACATACACCGTGAGCGGATTTTCATTATAGATACCATCCATTCGCACACCGCCGCCATTTGAGGGGAAGTCCCGGATATCATTACCCAGATCATTTACCCCGGTTGTGTAGTAGGATAGCCCCGTTCCGACATTGTATAGTTTAGTAAGGGAGTAGAACATACCACCCTTCTGGAAGTCGAGTGAGAAAGACAGATCAAAGTTGCCGTAATGCAGTGTATTATAGGTACCGCCCGTTAAGTCGGGCTGAATGTTACCCAGATAATTTTGAGTGGTGTACGATACGGTTCCGTTCGTGGAAGAGAAAACGGGCAGCCCGGCATCATTAGTTACCCACTTACGGCCATATACATTACCCCATTTTTCGCCAACACGGGCTTCTACCCGAATGTCTCCGCTACTTGCATAGGTATAAGTTCCCAGACCTTCGTAAAGAGCGTCAATCATGGTGACGTTGCGGGCTAGGTTGATCGTTACGTCCCATCTGAATTTACCGATAGAAACAGGCGTTCCTGAAAGGCTTAATTCCCAACCCTTCCGTTTTACACTACCTGCATTAACCTGAGCTGATGAATAACCCGATGTAGTAGATACATCAAGGCTAAGAATTTGGTTAGTATTATTATCCTGATAATAAGCAAAGTCAACACCCAATTTGTTGAATAATTTGAATTCGGAGCCAACTTCCCATGATTTAGTCAGGGCAGGTTTTACGGTTCCGGTACGGTATTGATTACCAACTTCTACTGAAGGGTTGCCATCATATAGCGAACCATTAGTGATAGCCGTGTAGACTTGGTTAAAGTTGAGATCAGAACCAACCTGAGCGTATGAGGCTCTAACTTTTGCATAAGGCAAAATGGTCGATAAGTTCGTGCCTTTTAGCAATTCGGAGTAAACAAAACTACCAGAAACAGACGGATACAGATAGGAGTTATTATCGACAGGAAGTGCTGATGACCAGTCATTACGTAGAGTAGCGTCCAAGTAAAGGAAGTTCTTATACCCAAGTGAAGCTTTTCCGTAGACACTGTTTACGTCTTTGTTATTGACCGTACGAACCGTGATAGGACGGGCAATCGAAGCAGCGATATCAAAATAATTAGGAGAAGATAAACCACCCTGAGTCTGATTGAACAGGTATTGATACCGGTTTCTTCGGGCATTAGCTCCTACAAAACCAGTTAATGAGAAATCACCGAAATTCTTTTTAAAGTTCAGGTTTGCCTCATAGTTCATTTCATTGTCATACAGGTAATACAGAGAGTAATAGGGTTGCTCCAAACCGCCACTAGCGATACGGAAATCACCATCACCGTTGTTAGTACTTAAGCGAGCATATCCCGTAATATTAAAGATATCATTAATGTGATATTTCAAGCCCAGGTTACCCGTTAGGCGGTTTCTTGAATAGGTACCGTAGTTTTCATTTGTTACAAACCAGGGGCTATCCCAGTATTGGTGTGTTTGAATAGCAGAGAGATCTCCCGTACCATTCGGATCTCCAATGTTCCAGGACATGATAGAGCCGTCTGCGGTACGGTAATTTTTCAGACGATCCAGATCTAACTGACGTTGAAACCATTGGTTAAAGTTTTGGGTTACGTTTAATCCTGAGCTGTTATAGGCTTCTACCGGCTGGCCTTTCGTGTAGCTTCTGGTTAACGTTAAATCAGTGGAAACAGTCAGGCGTTTACTAACATCATAATTGCCTGAAAACCCAATTTGATGCTGATCGCGGTAGGCATTCGGTAAAGTCAACGTCCGGTGCTGATTTGCATAAGTCAGGTTGTACTGATAGGCTTCGCCACCACCATTAAATGAAATACTGTTGTTAAGGTTAACCCCAGTCCGGAAGAAATTCTTAACGTTGTTAGGCTGAGCAACCAGAGGAGTTGTCTTTCCGAAATCATCCCCTTCATACCATGACCAGTATGCCCGATATTCCTGCCCGTTCATTTTAGGCCCCCAGCTTTCATCTGCACCATATTCGAGAATACGTTGTCCGTCAAAACTTGACCAGGAAGAAGGGTGAACGGAAGGGTCATATCTGAAAAGGTAAAAGCCTTCAGAGTCCATATACCCTGTTCCTAATGCATTCATTGATGTATAGGAAGAAGTATAACCCCCAGCATATTCATTTTGATACTTGGGCATGACGCTGATATTCTCGAAGGCAGCCCCCAGGTTAAGCTGAATTTGTGATTTGGCTTTACGAGTTCCTTTCTTGGTCGTAATCATGATAACTCCGTTAGCAGCACGGTTACCATACAAAGCCGTTGCAGAAGCACCCTTTAAAACAGAGATATTTTCCACATTATCCATAATAACGTTTTGCTGATCGGTAATAGTCCCGTCCACTACGTACAACGGATTACTCCCGGTAGATCCAAAAGAACCCGCACCACTGGCAGGGCCAGAACTACTGGGAGTACCATTGGTAGAGCTAACGGTTGGAGCCAACGTGTTGATACCACGGATAATGACGTTGGCATTGTCAAAGCTGGAAGAAGCTGAACCTGATAATTGTACCCCAGCTATTTTACCAGCTAATGAGGAGCTAACATCAAGCGACTTGGCAAAGGTCAGGTTGTCTCCTTTTACTTCCTGAACGGAATAGCCAAGGGCTTTCTTTTCGCGTTTTTCACCCAGAGCTGTTACGACAACTTCATCCAGAAGGGCCTGGTTGGGAGCCATCTGAACGTCTAGTATGGTATGATTGCCAATGACAATCTCTTGTTTTATCAGACCTATTCCTGAAAAAACCAATGTAGTTCCTGAGGCTACCGAAATGCTATAGTTTCCCTGAGTGTCAGTAGTGGTTCCCTTATTGGTGTTTTTGATGCTGATACTGATACCCGGAATGGGAGATCCGTCGTCGGTGGCGGTAACTTTTCCAGTTATCACGCGGTCTTGAGCGTACACTTGTAAGCACGTAAGTGTACCCAGCAAAAGAAATGCTGCGAGTAGAAGTTTTCTCATTAGTTTTAATTAAGGTAAGGATACTTGAATTAATATAAATTTAATAAATATTAAATATTCGTTTCGTTATATAGACAATATGGCATATTAATTTTTGAAATTAATAATTTATTACAATTTAATATTGAATATTTTCAAATTAGAATATGCGTTGATATGACATTATAATCTTGTTTTAATATGGGCTGAGATGAGATAATAGTAAAACAAAAGGGCAGTGGAAACTGCCCTTTTGATGATAAATAAATAGCCCCGAGTTCTATTCTATAATAAAAACAATCAGGCTTCTTGGGCCGTGTGCTCCTACTACCAGCGATTGTTCAATGTCGGCGGTTTTGGATGGACCCGCCACGAATGTTCCGAAGCCAGTTTCGTCGATGTGTATCTGCTCGTAAGCACGGTGCATGTTTTCAACTATCGAATTAGCTTTGATAACAATGGCCAGGTATTGCGTAATAAAAGGTAGAACCCGATGTTGCATCTCCTTTTCGGTAAACCAGATCGCACCGTTTTCAGCTACTCCAAACCGACCTGGTAAGATGGCCAGTTGGATAGAAGCTAACTCGTGTGGATCTGATATAGTAAGGTTAAAGTCCGCCAGATGGCTAAGTTCAGGAATCGTTACAGCTACATTCTGAATACCAGGAAACAGAGCGTTTATTCGCTCGGAAACTACTTCCAGGGAAGGTACTAGTTCAGAAGTTCCACCGATGGCCTGTAATACCTGCTGAAATTGAGTCAGCCGGTCTGGGTAATTCGATTCAAACTTAAACTGAGCAGGTAAGGGTAGGAGATCGGGCTTATTTTGCCGGATGGCTCCCAATATCTTTTCACGACTCATAGGTGTTTCTAGGTATGCTTAGTCCGATTTTTCTCCCACCACTGCCGGAAACTTTCTTTAGGGGCAGTAGGTAATTCCCGGTGAATGCTCCAGGGATTCAATGAATTAGTAGCAGCCCAGGGAGCTAACCGTAGGGCCATTCGGGCGGTATTAAAACCAAGTTTGTATAAAGTAGGGCTAGCCAATACTTTCGAGGCTACTTCGAGGCTAGCTTTTTTCACACCTCCTACATATCCTTCTTTTGCCAGAACCTGCCGCCATTTATAGAGCTGATCGTGAATATCGATTTTTACCGGGCACACATTCGAGCAACTTCCACATAGCGTACTGGCAAAAGGGAGGTCCGCATTTTTACGCATATCCAGATTAGGAGCTAAAATGGCTCCAATTGGCCCTGGTACCGCATTATGATAACTATGGCCTCCGCTACGGCGATAAACCGGGCAGGTATTCATGCAGGCTCCGCAGCGGATACACTTTAATGAGTTGCGGAAATCCGGCCGGCCTAACTGCTGGCTACGACCATTATCAACAATAATAAGGTGCATTTCCTGGCCGGGCCGAGGGCGGTGAAAATGGCTGGAATAAGCCGTAATAGGCTGACCTGTAGCACTACGGGTAAGTAAGCGTAGGAAAACACCCAGGTGCTCTGCTTTGGGAATCAGTTTCTCAAAACCCATGCAGGCAATGTGTATATCTGCCAGGTGAGCCCCCATATCGGCATTGCCTTCATTGGTACAAACAACAAATCCTCCCGTTTCAGCAATTGCAAAATTCACACCCGTCAGGGCCGCTCTACGCGTCAGGAAGGTTTCACGTAAATGCTGGCGGGCGGCTTCTGTTAAATACTGCGGATCCGTCGCTCCTTTTTCAGTACCGAGGTGTTCGTGAAAGGTATTGCCAACGTCTACTTTTTTTAAGTGGATGGCTGGAAGAACAATATGACTAGGGGGCTCTTTGCGTAACTGCACAATTCGCTCACCTAAATCTGTATCGATCACCTGGATGTTGTGCTGAGTCAGGTATTCATTGAGGTGACATTCCTCCGTAAGCATTGACTTAGACTTAATCATCCGGTCAATGCCCTTTTGCCGAAGTAACGAAACAATAATTTCATTATGTTCTGTCGCATCGGCTGCCCAGTGAACGGTAATGCCATTTTCGGTAGCTTTCCGTTCAAAATTTTCAAGCAGTGTATCCATGTTTGACAAAACATGATGCTTGATTTGGGAAGCGGCCTCCCGCAAGGCTTCCCATTCGGGTAATAGGAACGCGGCCCGATCACGTTTCTGACGCACCCACCAAAGGGTTTCGTCGTGCCAATCTACCCGGGCTTCATCCCGGTTAAATACTTCAGAGGCTTCGGCGTGATCAATCATAGGCTGATTCATGGCTCATCATGTAGGAAGAAAACACAAACTAAAGGTATTTTGCCCGTACTCAGATTTGCACCATTTATTGAAAAATTTGACTTAAACTAGTTCAGGACAAAAAATATTTAAAAAATGCAAAAAAAGTACGTTGTATTATTTGAACAACTTACGGTACTTATAAAATAAATATTGTACTTTTCTAATATATGGGTGGCACCGTAAAAGGATTTTTTCAATATGGGTAATAAGGTAATTGACTCATAATCAAATCGTGGTCAACTTTGTATTGACCAAACGACGTACAAATACCGAGAAAAGTCAAAAATAGGTCTTTTGCATTATTCCCATTTAAATCAATCATTCTGATGAAAAATCAAATAAATTCAATTTTCCGTATCGCTCTTGTTACGTTAGTAACTCTTGGTGGTGTGGCTGTTAATGCCTCTGCTACTGAACCCGTTGCCAAATCGGCTGCAAAATCAAACCCTTACAATGCTCAATTGGCTCAGGATGCTCAACTTCGTTTTCAATTGACGTTCCAAAATCCTGATAAGCAAAAATTAACAATCGCTATTAAGGAT
>JASGGE010000072.1:0-19205 GCA_047605205.1 Siphonobacter sp. | reverse complement strand
GTCCGACGAAATCAAGCATGAGTGCGGTGTAGCACTCCTCCGCCTTCGCAAACCATTCCAGTATTACATTGACAAATACGGTACGCCGCTTTACGCCGTAAATAAGATGGCCCTTCTGATGAACAAGCAGGCAAACCGGGGTCAGGATGGAGCGGGGGTCGCCAATATTAAATTGGACGTACCACCGGGTTATCGGTACATAAGCCGGTATCGGTCGGTAGATGTCAAACCCATCGAAGACATCTTCGACAAAATCAATAAAAAATACCGTAAAGCGGAAAAAGAAGACCCAACGCAGTTTCATAATGCTGAATGGCTTCAAAAACATTACGGATTTACCGGTGAAGTGTGGTTGGGGCATCTGCGATACGGAACTCACGGTAAAAACGAAATTGAAAACTGCCACCCTTTCTTACGGCAGAATAACTGGCGAAGCCGCAACCTGGTCGTAGCAGGAAACTTCAACATGACGAATGTTGATGAACTATTCGACAAATTAGTTTCGCTGGGGCAACACCCAAAAGACAAAGTGGATACTGTAACGGTAATGGAGAAAATTGGTCATTTCCTCGATGAAGAAGTACAACGCCAGTTTGACCGCTTTAAACCGTTATTCCCTGAAGATAATCAGCAGTTAACGTCATTGATTGAGGCTAATATTGATGTCGCCCGTGTATTGCAGCGTTCCTGCCGTGATTTTGACGGTGGCTATACCATGTGTGGTCTGACCGGCTCGGGAGCCGCATTTGTAGCTCGCGATCCGGCCGGTATTCGTCCCGCTTATTATTATGCCGATGATGAGGTCGTGGTAGTAGCTTCAGAGAAGCCCGCTATTAAGATGTCTTTTAACTGCGATTACTCGGATATCGAAGAAATTCAGCCGGGTAATGCCCTCATTATTGATGTAAATGGCGAATACCGGGAGGAAAGTTTCCGTGATCCGCTTGAAAAGAAATCCTGTTCCTTTGAACGGATTTATTTTTCACGGGCATCTGACCCAGACATTTATCACGAACGAAAGAAATTAGGGAAGCTGGTATTACCTCAGATTCTAAAAGAAATTGATCAGGATCTGGCTAATACGGTTTTTAGTTATATCCCAAACACTGCCGAAACCGCTTTCTTTGGCCTGGTGGAAGGCCTGGATGAGTATTTGGTGAAAGAACGGAAAAAACACATTCGGGAAGGCCTGCTTTTTGAAGAAGATCTGGAACGTTTGTTGTCTTTCCGGCCCCGTACCGAAAAGCTGATTTCGAAAGACGTGAAGTTACGTACCTTCATTACGAACGATACCCACCGTGATGAAATGGTATCGAATGTGTATGAGACGACGTTTGAAGTCATCAAGAAGAAAGTGGATACGATCGTACTGATTGACGACTCAATTGTGCGTGGTACTACCCTGGAACGGTCCATTCTGCGAATGCTGGACCGTCTGGAACCGAAGAAAATTGTTATCGTAAGCTCTGCTCCTCAAATTCGCTATCCTGACTGTTATGGCATTGATATGTCAAAAATGAAAGATTTCGTAGCCTTCCGGGCAACATTGAAATTGCTTGAAGAAACGAATCAGGAGGAATTACTGGAAGAGACGCTGGCGAATTGTAAAGACGCCCTTGAGAATGGCTACGCTGATCAGCAGAATTATGTGAAAGCCTTATATGCTCCTTTCACACACGAGCAGATTTCTAAAAAAGTTGCCGAAATCATAACGCCAAAAGATTGCCAGGCTGAAGTAGCGGTTATCTACCAGACGGTGGACGATCTGCACAAAGCTTGCCCTAATCATCTGGGTGACTGGTATTTCACCGGAGATTACCCAACGCCCGGAGGAAACCGGGTCGTAAACCGTGCCTTTGTTAATTATATGATTGGGAAAGGCAACGAACGGGCTTACGGGGCGTTCTAACATAAAACCAAGGTATATACTTGAAAGGAGATCGGAGCAATCTGATCTCCTTTTTATTTCGGTTAATTAAGTAGGCTATCTACAGGAGAAGCGTACTTTTACGAAAATTTCGGAATAAGAACACTATGAATAAGTTCTTTTATCTGTTTCTATTGCTGGTTCCGTATTATGCAACCGCTCAGGAACTGAAAGGTAAAGTAATAGATGAAAAAACAAATCAGCCCTTAGAGATGGTATCGGTGTTTGTTAACACAACAACAATCGGAACCGTAACCAATGCAAAAGGAGAGTTTTCGCTGAGTATTAAGCCTGGCCGATACGAGCTGATTGTTTCCATTGTGGGGTATGAGCCCATTGTATACGCTTTGGAAGCCCCTTTTTCTGCCCCTTTACTCTTTAAGTTAAGATCAAAAACGTACGCCCTGAAAACCGTTTCGGTAAAAGCAAAACGAGATGCTTCCTGGTATGATAACCTACAGGTTTTTAAGGAAAACTTCCTGGGTAGGAGCGAAGTGGCTCGAAAATGTGTACTGCTTAATCCCGATAACCTGGTTATTGTCTTTCATCCACATACGGGCTTACTAGAGGTATCTTCCGAAGAACCGCTTGAAATTGAAAATCCTGAGTTAGGCTACAAAATTCACTATACGCTGGTTGAATTTAAGTATTTTATGAAGGAAGGCTATGTTACTTTTTTAGGGTATCAGAATTATGAACCCATGAAAGCAGGCAAAAGCAGACAACGTAAATGGGACAAAAACCGGCAAAAGGCCTATCGGGGCTCTACCATGCATTTTGTGCGGGCTTTACGAGCAGAAAAACTGGAACAGGAAGGTTTTAATCTCCGTCGATTATTACGAATACCGAATCCAAACCGTCCGACCGAAGCAGAATTTGAAGCCTTGCGGGCTCGCCTGCGTACACGCGGCACAATTACCTCACCTAACGATCCTGACCAGGTTATGCTCTCCAAAGCAAGTCTTCCCAAGATCATTGAAAAGCTGGATACCACCCGCGTGCCGTATACTGACTATCTGATTCACAGTGGTGAAGATATGCTCATGCGATTTAAGGGATACTTTCAGGTAGTATACACGGGTGAGAAAGAAGAGCCTGCTTATGTACATTTTACAAGTGGTTCCAGGCCTCGCCAGCCTAGCTTCCAGACATCCGTATTTTACTTACGAGCCGACCAGGTTATTCTCGAAAAAAACGGAAGCATTACCCCGCCACTGGATATCATGTTTGAGGGATATTGGGGCTGGGAAAAGCTCGGCGATATGCTTCCGCTGGATTATTAGAGACTAATTCCGACCATATTTCGACAACAAGAGCCTACTCCTGGACTTTAGCCATGTATCTTTGGCCGCTGTACCTGACAAGAGCCTGTCAGGTATGATTTTTTAATGAGACAACCTTATGTTTCGGGATTTTTGTCAGAATTGTCTCCCCCTCTGCAGATCAGGAAATTATAAGGTACATTATCGAATGAAAGAAGATACTACCCATCATATCCGGAAAAAGTCGGTCGTTTCTAAACGATTTGACAAAGTCTTTCTGGAACTTAATGATATTTTCCGCTTTATCATTGACATTTTCAGGCAAGCCTTTGTGCCCCCTTATGAATTCAAGGAAATTATCAGGCAATGTTATGAAGTTGGCTACAAGTCTCTTCCATTGATTTCACTGACTGGTTTTATTACGGGTATTGTTTTTACGAACCAATCCCGCCCTTCACTTGCCGAATTTGGAGCCACTTCCTGGTTACCTTCTCTGATTTCCATTGCGATTATACGGGCATTAGCTCCGCTGGTAACTTCATTAATTGCTGCCGGAAAAGTGGGTTCTAATATCGGGGCGGAGCTAGGTTCCATGAAAGTAACGGAGCAGATTGACGCGATGGAAGTTTCAGGTACTAACCCTTTTAAATTTTTGGTGGTGAGTCGGGTATTAGCCACCACCACCATGATTCCCGTCCTGACGGTCTATACCATGATGTTAGCTTTGATGGGTGGCTTTATCAATGTGTATCAAAACGAACAAACCAGCTTTCAGACTTATTTTATTCAGGTATTTAGTGCGATAACCTTTCTGGACGTTTTTTCGTCGATTATTAAAGCATTCATTTTTGGCTTTACGATTGGAGCGGTAGGCTGTTACAAAGGGTATCATTCATCAAAAGGGACGGAAGGAGTAGGAAAGGCCGCCAATACTTCAGTGGTGGTATCAATGTTTTTGATTTTTATTGAGGAAATCCTGGCCCTCCAGATTATTATGGCCATGCGTCCGGCCTGAGTAAGGTAAGTATGCTAAAGAAAAAAGCACATATTGATCGAAACAACTTGGTAATTGGCATTAAAGGATTGAAAAAATCTTTTGGTGACTTGGCTGTATTGCGTGGTGTAAACCTGAATGTTTATCAGGGGGAAAACCTGGTTGTATTAGGACGCTCGGGAACGGGGAAGTCCGTTTTAATTAAAATTATTTCCGGTCTTTTAAAAGCTGATTCGGGTTCTGTAAAAGTATTTGGGCAGGAAGTAGGTGATTTATCAGGAACAGAACTGGATGCCCTGCGACTGAAAATTGGTTTTTCGTTTCAGAATAGTGCTTTGTATGATAGTATGACAGTTCGGGAGAATCTGGAATTCCCTCTTGTGAGGAATGTACGGAATTTAACTAAAGCCGAAATTGATAAGGCAGTTGAAGAAGCACTTGAAGATGTTGGCCTGGCTCATGCCATTAATCAGATGCCTTCCGAGCTTTCAGGTGGGCAGCGGAAACGCATCGGGATTGCCCGAACGCTGATTTTACAGCCCGAAATCATGTTATATGATGAACCAACGGCTGGCCTGGACCCCATCACCTCCAACGAAATTAACAATTTGATTAATCAGGTTCAGGTTCAACATAATACTACTTCAATCATCATTACCCATGATTTAACCTGTGCCAAAGCCACGGGTGACCGGATTGCGATGTTACTCGACGGGCAGTTTCAGCGGCAAGGTTCATTTGAGGAAGTGTTTGCTTCACAGGATGAGCGGGTTAAAAGTTTCTACGATTATAATTTTATTAACTAGATGAACGCAGCAGAAAATAAACGTTCTATACGAGTGGGAATATTCATATTCCTGGGTCTTCTCATTTTTGTTATTGGCGTGTTCTTTCTCGGAGGACAGCAAAAACGATTTATCAAAAGCATCGAATTATCCGCCGTCTTTGATGATGTAGGCGGCTTAAAGACCGGTAATAATGTCTGGTTCTCAGGAGTTAAAATTGGGACAGTCAAGAAAATTCATTTCTACGGAAAATCGCAGGTAGAAGTAACAATGAACATTGAAAAGGAAGCTCAGCAATACATTCATCAGGATGCTGAAGCAGCGATCAGTTCAGAAGGTTTTATTGGGAATAAAATTGTGGTTATTGGCGGAGGTTCTCCGCAGTTACCTCCAGTAGAAGATGGCGATATTGTGAAAGCAAAAATGGCTTTAGGTACGGATCAGATTATGGAGACGCTTCAGGAAAATAACCAGAATCTATTACGCATTACGACTGATTTTAAAGGATTGGTATCAAAAATGGCTCGTGGTAAAGGAACGATCGGAGCGGTTCTGACGGACTCTATTTTAGCAGAAGAGTTTCGTTCAACCGTTTTGAATCTTCAGAAATCGGCCGAAAATGCGAATCGTTTATCTAATTCATTAGCAGTTTATGCCCATCGCCTGAATACGAAAGGAAGCCTGGCCCACGAACTGGTGTCAGACACTACCGTATATGCTAATATTAAAGCTTCGGTTAATCAGTTAAAGAATACAAGTACTACAGCGATGCAGATTGCTAGCTGGGCAGCAGAAGCCGTTGACCAGGCTAAAACAGCTTCGAGCAACTTTGCCAAAGCAAGTAATAAGCTTACGAGTACAGATAATGCTCTTGGAACCTTACTGAATGACCAGAAAGTAGCAAATGATTTACGGACTAGTCTGAAATATCTGGGAAGTAGTACTCAAAAGCTGGATCAGGATCTGGAAGCCTTGCAGCATAATTTCCTGTTAAGAGGATTCTTTCGTAAGAAAGCCAAAGCAGATGCCAAGGCGGCTAAAGATTCGTTAGAGCGGGCCAGTCAGCCATAAAGAAACAGGCCTTCAATGTAAGTAGTAGTTATTAGTACTTAATTGATTGTTAGTGTTTTGGGTGTATGAACCTCCCTTAAATCAGGTATTGCAAGTATTGACAAATGTTTGGACATTTGAAGAATATCCGTTCAACCGTCAACCTTTGTTTTATGCTATTGCACGTATGCGTCGTCATTATTATTATGATTGGAGGGGTGATTATACTTATTGGCAAAAACCTTCCACAAACAGATCCTGACTGCCTGATTTCCGGGGAAAGCCTCGATAGAATTCTTGGAGTACTATTATTAATTGTAGGGAGTTTTGTTTTATATCAGATTAATCGGAGACTGAATAAACAACGAAAAGCGAGCTAATATAAACAACTACCCGATGAGCCGTTCATCAGACTTTCTTTTCCTTACCGGTTTTTATTGATGGTAATTTGAATGTTTTTAATGCCATTGTCAATTTGTTCTTTGAAGAAGGTAGTAAAGGCCCCAACAGGATTGGTATTTCCAGGCGACAAGGCTGTTTGAGCAATGGGTAGGGCGTCTTTATGGTTAGACAGCTTCATTAACAACCGGGCTTTTGTTCACCTTTTCTGTTCGTTTTTACCATCAGTACACTGTGCAAAGGTTTGAAGATCAGTCAATCATCCGGCTGATAAGCTTAACTAACAAAGGGAGTTTCATACGTATATGCAAAAAGCAATAGTTTGTCGGCAGCAAAGTAGGGATATTTGCAAAGCCTGAAATGTTATGACTGAAATTCTTACGTTGCTGGATGTACACCAGCCTTATAATGCCGAAGAACGGGCAATGCAAACCCGTATGATTGAATTTGTAAATAAATACCCTACTTGCTGTTTTGACCGGACTCTTTCAGTTGGTCATGTAACGGGTTCTGCCTGGATTGTGGATGAATCGCGAGGGTATGCTTTACTTGTTCATCATCGTAAACTAGATCGTTGGTTTCAGCCGGGTGGTCATTGTGATGGTGACCCAAGTGTATGGCAGGTAGCCCAACGAGAGGCATGGGAAGAAACGGGCCTGCGTGTAACCTCACTGAGCAAAGCAATTTACGATCTTGATATTCACACGATTCCGGCTCGTGGTGCCGAGCCCGAACACTTGCATTATGACGTCCGCTTCCTGTTTCAGGCTGATCGCTCCCAGCCCCTGGTAGTCACGCACGAATCGAAAGATATACGCTGGGTACCTCTGTCAGAAATTGCCAGCTTAAACGACTCTCCTTCTATTATGCGAATGGTAAACCGGATGAGACAGAATAGGTTTTGTTGAGCCAGTAAAGTGGCCCTTACTGGTTTCTAATCAATCGTGTAGATCGAAAATTTAACAATTTCATTAGGTCGTTCTAAGTCCACCAGCGGAAGTTTGGCAATTTTGTCAACGATATCAAGCCCTTTGCTTACCTCTCCAAAGACTGTATACTCGTTATCAAAAATGATTTCACCACCTTTCTGCAAATACTGGTTTTTTAGATTGGCTGGATAGTTGGCTAATTCTTCTGCATTGTAATAAATACCTTTTGAAACAATAAAAAACTCAGTGGCTGACGAGCGTTTCTCAGGGTTATTCTCTGAATAACGGGCCATAGATAAGGTTCCTTTGGTATGGATCAGATTGGGGCGGAACTCCGAAGGAATGGTATAATTTAACTGATCCTGCTGTTCGCCGCCCCCCTGAATACAAACTCCTTTTACTAAACGGTAAAAACCCCGTTCGTCATAATACCCTTTCTTGATCAGACGAATAAAGTTGGCTCGGTGCAGCGGCGTTTCTTCGTATAGTTTTAATTCGATATCTCCGAAACGGGTATGAATAATAATCCGGTTTTCGGGATGCTCTTTGCCATATTCCGTTAGTGTTTGAACGACTTCTTCCTGGGGAATATTCAGGTTTGAACACGACCACAATAATAATGTACTTAAGAGCAGTAAAAGCGTTGACTTCATAAACGATTAATTTGGAAGGATTACTTCTGTAAACTGGAATGTACTACCATTGAAAAGACCTTTATCACTTAATTTTAGATTAGGAATAACCAGAAGGGCCATAAAGGATAAGGACATAAAGGGTGAGCCTAAGCTACAGCCCAGTTCTGTTTTGGCGTATTGATCAAGTGTGGCATATTGTTCTGCAACCCAGTACCCATCTTCGCCACTCAAAATTCCGGCAATAGGTAATGGCAGAATAAGTTCATCTGCCGAGCCTACGGCTGAAATTCCCCCTTTTTCCTGGATAATCAGATTCACAGCCCGGCTGATGGATTCATCATCTGCCCCGACGGCTACAATATTATGCGAATCATGGGCCACACAAGAGGCCAACGCTCCTTGTTTCAAGCCAAAGTTGCGAATAAAGGCAACTGCGGGAGGAGCCGCCTGATAGCGATTAATTACTGCAATTTTCAGAATATCCTGCTCGGTATCACTTTCCAGAAAACCATTTTTCGCCACTAACCGCTCAGTTAAAGCATTGGTAATCAACTGACCATCCAGAGCTTCTATTACCTGAACAGTAGCGGTTGATTCCTGATAAGGAATTTGAAAATCTTCAGGAACCGTTTCTTTGGCATTGAACTGATTAATGGGGTCGCTTAACAAACTGGAAATAAGTGATTTACCCTGGTCTGCAACCAGTTCACCCCTGATATACGTTTTCAGAATTGAGAAGTTTGTCAGGGAATCAATGACAATAAAATCGGCTGAATCGCCTGCTCGTAACTGCCCGACTGGCAGGCGATAATGTTCGACCGGATTCCAACAGGCGACCTGCAGGATTTCAAATAAATGATTAGGGTAAAGGGCCAATGCCCGTTTTACCAAGGCGTTGATATGCCCGAGCACAAGTCCATCGGGGTGCTTATCGTCCGAACAAAACATAAGCTGCCCATAATGTTGTGGCAACAGGGGTATTAATGCATCGAAATTGCGGGCAGCCGAGCCTTCCCGGATCAGTATTTTCATCCCAAATGAAAGCTTATCCAACGCTTCGTCCGCCGTAAAACATTCGTGGTCAGTCTGGCAGCCTGCTTCTGCATAACGTTTGGCATTCTTTCCACGCAAGCCCGGAGCATGTCCATCAACTGGGTATCCGAGGGTTTGGGCGATGTGTATTTTAGCCAGCATATCGGGGTCTCCGTTCAAAACTCCCGGAAAATTCATAACTTCCGCCAGATAGCCTACCTCTGGATACGTACTAAGCAGATATTGAACATCTTCAGGGGTAAGTACGGCTCCGGCCGTTTCAAATGTGGTGGCTGGTACACAACTGGGAGCTCCAAAACAAAATGTAAAAGGAACCCTGCGGGCATTTTCAATCATCCATTCTACGCCCGGCACACCTAGCACGTTGGCAATTTCGTGAGGATCTGAAACCGTTGCTACTGTTCCCTGAACCACTGCCAGCCGGGCAAACTGAGCCGGGCTTAACATGGAACTCTCTACGTGTACGTGGGCGTCTACGAAACCCGGTAGTAAGTAATGCTGGGGAGCTTCGGGGATATCCTGGATACTTTGAATGACACCCTGCTCAAAATGAACGATTGCCGGGCGAATGGTTCGCTGGTGTATATCTACTAATTGACCGCTAATGGATGCCATACCAAACTATTATCATGTGGGAAAATGGTTCATATTGCCAGGAGATGGTGTTGTTAACTGCAGATCTGTTTAGGTATTTTTTCAGAATAACGGTTTTCAATCCTCCCCTAAGATCACTATAAAACTCTGCCCAACCTTCCTAACTTTGCCAAAGTTCTAAAATGAAACGACTTCCCAGCTGTTCTTAAGGAACAGATTCACAGAAAATGTCAAAAATTATTATTGCGATCGACGGGTACTCCAGTTGCGGAAAAAGTTCAACTGCGAAAGTAGTCGCTGCAAAATTAGGATACGGTTATGTTGACACTGGTGCCATGTATAGGGCAGTTAGCCTATATTTTTATCAGAATTATGTTTCCATTACCAATCCGCACGAGATTCAGAAGGCCCTTGAGCAGATTCATATTTCTTTCCAGTTCAACCCGGAGAAAAAAGTAAATGAAACCTATCTGAATGGTTTATGTGTGGAGGAAGAAATCCGAAAAATGTACATTTCCCAGATGGTGAGTGAAGTTAGTGCCATAGTAGAAGTTCGCCGAACAATGGTAGCCCAGCAGCAACGCATGGCCCGGCATAAGGGAATCGTGATGGACGGGCGGGATGTTGGTACGGTAGTATTCCCGAAGGCAGAATTGAAGGTTTTCATGACGGCCGATCCGATTATTCGGGCTCAGCGACGGCAGGCGGAATTACTGGAAAAAGGAGATATGATTGATTTTGACGAGATTCTGGAGAATCTTCGTAAACGCGATTACATGGACATGACTCGTTCGGAAGGGCCTTTGCGGCAAGCCGAAGATGCCTTAGTGCTGGATAATTCTTTTCTTACGTTTGATGAACAGGTAGACATCATTATGATTTGGGCGAATGAACGAATGAACTCACGTTTTGAGGGTGTCTGAACATTTTTCCCATTAGGGCTTAGCCTGCCAATGCTCGTAGAGCCTGTACAAACTGATCCAGCTCCTCGGTAGTCGTATACAGATGCGGAGTTACGCGTACACCGTATACGTTCGCATTTGCGATGGCTACCGTGAAAATATTGTAGTCTTTGAAGAGCCGTTTCGCCAGGTCGGGTGGATTAATGCCTTTAACACCCACATTAGCAATTGCACAGGAACGTGTAAGGTCAGTTGGCGTATTCAATATAATAGAAGGATGATCTCGGACTTGATCGGTCCAGTATCGTTGTAAGTAACGAAGCCGAGCCTCTTTTCGCTGAATACCAATTTGTTGATGAAACGTAATGGCATCCTGAATGGCCAGGTCCGTAGCGACCGGATGAGTACCCGTATGATTTAGCTTTCGTATGTCGTCATCAGCAAAACTACTGTCGCCAAAAATTGGCCATAAAGAAGTGATTTTATCTTTTTTTACATAGAGTAGGCCAGCTCCAAGGGGCGTTCCAAGCCATTTATGTAAGCTACTGCCGTAGTAATCGCAACCGCCTAATTCGCTGATTTTGAAATTCAGGTGAGCAAAGGCATGAGCTCCGTCAACCATTACCTCTACGCCATGACGATGGGCCATTTCAGTGATTTTACGAACGGGCATAATCTGACCTGTTATGTTGATCAGATGACAAACCATCAGCAATCGGGTCTTTGGAGTGATAGCCTGCTCATAAAGCTGAACAATCTCTTCATCTGACTTCGGATGATTCGGTACGGATATAATTTTATTGACAATTCCATACCGGCGAGCCTGCAACTTAAACATATCCAGCATGGCACCGTAATCCTGTTGAGCCATAATCGCTTCATCGCCAGCTTTCCAGTTAATACCTGCAATAACCGTATCGAGAGATTCCGTCGTGTTCCGGGTGATAATCAGTTCTTCCGTTGAACAGCCCAGTAAGTCGGCAACTGCTTTTCGGGAGGCAAGTTTATCATCAAACTGCCGTGTTCGCATATAATACGAAGAAACAGCATTAATGCTCTGAATATGATTGATGTATCGACTTAATACTTCTTTAGAGGCAAGGGAATAGTAACCATTTTCCAACTGAATAAAATCCTTGGTAACACCATAGGCCTCCCGTAGTTGTTGCCAATAGTCATCCTGGGTAGCCAGGTGTACGGGTTCATTTGCTATTGCAGGTAATGTAGAGACACCAGCAGCTCCGGCGACAAGTGTTTTCAGGAATTTACGTTTGGAGAAGAAAGCCATAATTACTGTATTAAAGTCCAGCCAAAGATACACGATCCAGCCAATATTCATTCAACAAAGGGGGTTCGAAAATGAGTTTGGTAATTTCGTGATGATTGTGTAGTATGCTCCTGAAAATCCCTCTAAATCAACTATGAAGTATCTTTTTATTGTGTTTTTGGCTCTTCAAATAACCTGGGCTCAACAACCGTTCAGCCCTCTTCGCGTATCCGACAATCAGCGTTATCTGGTTCATCAGGATGGAACCCCTTTTTTTTGGCTGGGCGATACAGCCTGGGAGCTTTTTCATCGTTTGAATACCGAAGAAACCAATCGGTATCTGAAACGGCGTGCCGAGCAGGGTTTTACGGTTGTTCAGGCAGTTGTTCTGGCCGAACTGGATGGCCTGAATACTCCCAGTGCTTTGGGTGAAAAACCACTGCGAAATAACGATCCGGCCCAACCAAATGAAGCTTACTTCAGGCACGTGGATTACGTACTTAAACGGGCCGCTGATTTGGGTATTGCCATTGCCCTTCTGCCAACCTGGGGCGACAAGCTCAATAAAGCTTCCTGGGGAAAGGGACCCGAAATTTTCAATATCCAGAATGCCCATGTTTACGGAAAATGGTTAGGCAACCGTTATAAAGATCAGCCTAACGTGATTTGGGTATTAGGTGGGGATCGTACTCCGAGAGAAAACAGCCAGGACGTTGATATATGGCGGGCGATGGCGGCGGGTATTGAAGAAGGGGTAGGGGGAAACAATAAGGCACTAATGAGTTTTCATCCTCAGCCTAATGATCTTACAATGGGCGGTTCATCGTATTGGTTTCATCAGGATAAGTGGCTGGATTTTAATATGTTACAGGATGGTCATTGCCGTGATACACCGACCTACGATAAGGTTTACTTCGTCTATAACCGAACGCCAGCCAAACCTGTATTAGATGCTGAACCAATTTACGAAGATCATCCGGTTTGTTTTAATGCAACGGATCTGGGTATTTCCAATGCCTATGATGTCCGTAAATATGCGTATCTGGATTTGTTTGCCGGAGCTCATGGACATACCTACGGGTGTCATGACATCTGGCAGATGTATACAGCTGGTCGTGAGCCTGTAAATGGCCCACATTATAGCTGGGAGCAGGCCTTAGAACTACCTGCTGCTAATCAGATGCGGCTTGTTCGGAAACTGATGGAGTCCCGACCGCTGTTAGACCGTATTCCGGATCAGACCCTCATCGCTGAAAATGACTATGGTCCGGCAGATCGGATTCAGGCCACACGAGGTAAAGACTACGCTTTTATCTATACTGCTGCTGGACGGCCTTTTACGGTACACGTTAATAAACTTGCTGGCCAGAAATGGACGGCCTATTGGTATAACCCCCGGAAAGAAGAAGTGAAAAGTATTGGTGAAATTGGCGGAAAACAGCGTTTCATACCCCCTTCTTCTGGATATGGCCAGGATTGGGTGTTGATCCTGGATGATGCCTCGAAAAATTATCCAACTCCTGGAAACTAAATTTTCGGTTTATCCTTAAAATATAGGGACGTTGATTGAAGGCGTCTCTATATTACCAGTTAGAACATTCATAATCGCATCGGTGTGTACTCCAAAGAAGTTTCTACCAATGGGTGATAAATGAAAGACCTCCACCCCATATAACTGAAAATCGCACCAGCGACTGCTGAAAATTGAAAATAGAAGAGTGGCATAAGTCTCATTCATTTCTCCGACTTTTGCTGAACCTTTACTTGCAACAGCCATATGGGTCTTTGCGTAATGTAAAGCGTAAACCATGAAACAAATTGATTATTTAATTGTAGGGCAGGGAACGGCGGGGTCGGTATTAGCCTGGACCCTTCGCCGGCAAGGGTGCCGGGTGGTGATGGTAGACGATCAGCGACCTTCTTCTTCACGTGTAGCCGCAGGAATCTGTAACCCAGTAACGGGTCGTAAGCTGGCTAAAACCTGGTTAGCTGACGAATTATTTCCTTGTCTGCATCATTTCTACAAAGCACTGGAAAAAGAGTTACAGGTATCTTTTTTTCATCCTGTACCTATTTATCGCCCCTATCAATCCGTTGAAGAGCAAAATTTCTTTATTGCTCAAACGGCTAACCCTGCTCTGGAAGGATACGTACAATTAAGTGAAGAAGATGCCGTTTACGAAGACATTGTCCGTAACGAACTCGGGGGACTAGAAACCCTACAAGCCGCCTGGGTAGATTTACCAGTGATGTTAACGGCTATGCAAAATCACTTTCAACAAGAAGGGATATTGCTTGATAATTCCTTTTCGTGGGATGAAATTGAGTTATGTGAAAATTCAGTTCGCTGGCAGGAGTACGAAGCGAAAAAGGTGATTAGCTGCGAGGGAGCTTATGCCCGTTTTAACCCCTATTTCGACTGGTTACCCTGGGCTGTTGTAAAGGGTGAAATCCTGACTTTAAACATTATCGGGGACTTATTGCCCGGTGTTGTTAATCAAAGTGTGTGGTTACAACCCCATACAGACAGGCTATATCGGGCAGGAGCTACTTATGAGTGGAATGACCTGAGCTGGGAGCCGACGGAGAAGGCAAGAACATATTTATCGGAGAAGCTCACGAAATTACTGAAACAACCGTTTAGTATTCAGAATCAGGTTGCGGGTATTCGACCGGCCACGCAGGGGCGACGCCCTTTTTTAGGAATTCACCCCAGGCAGGAAACGGTCGGAATTTTCAATGGATTAGGCTCAAAAGGAACGTCATTAGCTCCATTTTTGGCACAACAATTTGCTGATTTTCTGATTAATGGGAAAGAACTTCCACTAGAGGCGAATATCCAGCGATTTCATACGTTATATTACAGCTCGATAAATTAAACCAGTCAATTCCGCGTGTGACTGGAAATGCCGTAAAACATGTATTGGACTACTACTGTTAAAATTGTTCTCATAAGTGCATTCATTTGGGCTGGGGCTGTGAGTCAGGCTCAGGTATTTATGCCTTCTATGGAAGAGTTTGGAAAGAATCGCATTCAGCGGCAGCGTTATGAGTGGCAGATTATTACCAGTTCGAATTTTGAAATTTACTTTCACGGCAATAGCCGGGCACTGGCTACCTATACCATTCAGCTCGCTGAACTAGAGTTTGACCGAATTACCGAAATCCTGAGCTATACGCCTTATAGCCGTACAAAAATTTTTCTGTACGATACCCCGGATGATTTCAAACAAAGTAACATTGGTATTACCCTGAATTCGGCAGCTGAAATTCGGGAAGAAAACCTCTCCAAATCGCGGGTTCAGATTGCCTTTACGGCCAACCATGTTCAGTTCAGACGCCAGTTGGTGAAAGAAATTTCGTCGGTGTTTGTTTATGATATGCTCTATGGCGGTAGTCTGAAAGATGCCCTGCAAAGCCAACTCTTGCTATCCTTACCCGACTGGTTTATTGCCGGAATTACTTCCTATGTGGCCGAAGGCTGGAGTCTGGAAATGGATGATTATATGCGGGATGTTGCTCTGAATAAAAAATTCAAAAAGCCGTCGCAGTTAACGGGTGATGAAGCCGCCCGAATTGGGCAATCCATCTGGAATTTTATCGCCGAACGCTATGGTCGAGATAATATCTCAAATATTCTGAACCTGACCCGGATTATCCGCACGGAGCAAACCAGTATTTCCAGCACGCTGGGGGTTTCGTTCTCAAGGTTCCTCTCGGATTGGCGTGATTACTATACCCAACTGGCTACGATGACTGCCAGTTCATACAAAGCTCTGCCAGGATCTAAACTTGCCACTTATCCATTACTGGGAACACAAAAAGTAACTCAGGTTAAACTGAGCCCTAATCAACAATACATAACCTATACAGTCACAGACGAAGGGCAATATCGCGTATATCTGTATAATTTTAAAAGTCAGCGACATAGTCAGCTTCTAAAGGGTGGGGATCGATTCTTAACCAGAGAATTACCTGTACTTGCCCCTTTATTAGCCTGGCAGCCGAATGGTAATCTAAATGTGCTGATTCAACAAGATGACTCAAAGTCACTCTGGCAGTACGTTCCTAATGAAAAGACCTCTTCATTTAAACTGAAAAGCAAACGGAACATCCGTGGCTTTAATCAGATTGCAAGCTTCGATATTTCTAATGACGGCTCAACGTTAGCATTAAGTGCAGATCGCAAAGGGCAAAGTGATTTGTTTTTATATAACATCAATCGTGGTTCTACTCAGCAGCTAACCAATGATTTATATGATGACTTAACCCCAGCATTTATCGGCCGGTCAACCAATCACGTGGTGTTCTCTTCCAACCGCATTACTGATACGCTGTCTACGGCTGCTCCAAAATACTTATTGGACCGTTACCGTCTTTTTGTTCATGAGGGAAATGCCCGGGCTCAGACCGTCCAACACGTATCAGACCTTGCCAATGCCTGGCAGCCACTTTCTACGAATGATGAGCAATTGTACTTTTTGGGAAATGACAAGGGCATCTGGAATTTATATGCGTATGACAGCACGGCGAGTAAACCTTTGACCCAGTTCCGTGAAAGCATTGTATCGTACGATTATAACCCAAGTAGCAAGGCTCTTGTGTATGTGAGCATCGAAAATGGTGAGCAGGTAATTGGGTATGTGCCCCGGCTTAATGTAGAAGAGGTAACTGAAAATGTAATGACGGCTCGGGCAGTTCGGTTATCTGGTGGCACTGTTCGGGTAGCAAATGAACCCGTAAAAGGAGGCGATTCAACACAACCGGCCGGAGCTACTGTTACGCAGGCGAAGCCTTCGCGTTTAGGTAATTTAAAACCTGGTGAAATCGATACAGACAATTATACGTTTGATCTGGAAGGAATTCATACCATGGAACGCCGTAATATGAATAGTTCGGCACCAAAAGTAATCACGAATTCCCGGAGCAATAGAACCATCGTTCGAAAAGACGCGAGCCATCTGAAGGGGCCAACCCCGTATAAGGATAGATTTGTTATTAACAATACAGATAACCGGTTTCTGGTTGCTCCTTACCTGCCCACCCAAAGCGATGGCTTTGGCTGGTTGAATACTATTCAATTGAATGACCTGCTAGAAAATAACATTATTAAAGGTGGGTTATTTATTACCCCAACCTTCCGGACAAGCGAAATTTTTGGCGAATATAAATACCTGGCCCGTCGTTTTGACTTTGGGGTTCGTATTGACCGGAACGCCTTTACTGATGGTGTGCCAGCCAGTGGGTTATATCAAAAATACCGGTATTATCGGTTAACACTTACGGCTTCTTATCCAATCAATGAAGCTCTACGCGTATCCATCTCACCTATGCTGACCCGTACTCACCGCATTGATGGCGATCAGGGGAATTTAGGGCTTGCCACGAACGAGTCGACTTATGGAGGGGTATCAGGAGAAGTAGTATTTGATAACACCCGTAACCTGGGCCCTAATTTATTGGAAGGAACACGGATTAAATTAAAAGCCCAGCAACAACAAGGCATCAGCCGGAGCAGCGATAGTTATTACAAGATCAATCTTGATGCCCGCCATTATACTAAAATTTATCGTAATCTGATTCTGGCAACTCGCCTGTCAGCCGGAAACTCTGGAGGTTCTTCTCCTAAAGCCAGTGTTTTAGGTGGAATTGATAACTGGTTGCCTTTTGGAACTGTCCGTGAAGAACGTTCTACCGAAAATCCATTAAGTTCTTCTGCTCTGGATTATCGGGACCGTTTCCTGACGGATTTCGTAACGCCTTTGCGTGGATTTAAGATGAACAAACTCTCGGGCGATAGTTATATGCTTTTTAATGCCGAGCTGCGTTGGCCTTTGTTTAAATTCCTGAGTCAGGGGCCATTAACATCTAACTTCCTGAGAAACTTTCAGTTAGTTGCTTTTACAGATATCGGAACCGCCTGGACCGGAAGTGGGCCATTTAGCCGCCAGAATAGTTTGAATACAACCATAGTAAGTCCTGGTGGCGGTAGCCCCTGGTATGCTACCGTTACTAACTTCAAAAACCCTTACCTTATTGGTTACGGAGCAGGTATTCGTACGCTGTTTCTCGGTTACTATGTTAAAGGTGACTTAGCTTGGGGTATTGAAGATAAAACGGTTCAAACGCCGATTTTACACATTAGTCTAGGTTATGATTTCTAGTTGTTTATGGTTAATCAGAATTTACCAAAAGCCCGGCAACGCCGGGCTTTTGTCGTTTAAAAGCGTACTGATTGGCTTAATCTATGGGAAGTACTTGTACTACAGTGTGAGTTAAAAAGCATTCCTACTTTATGATATTTACTGATAGCCAGGGAATTAATGATAAGATAAAGAGTTAACGCAATTTGTTAATATTCGGATAACCGCACTAATTTCAGAGATCTTAATTTTGTGCCAACTTTGTTTAAATCTGGTACGTAATAATGATTTGCTACTGCAGATTCTAAAATTAACAATTATGAAATGTTTAGTATGGGCCTGGGCAATATGCTTACTAGTACAGTTTGGAGTAGCGGCACAAAAGAATATTCCTCTTACCATTGCTACCTATAACTTACGCTATAATAATCCTGGGGATGGGGTAAATGCCTGGCCTAACCGAAAGGAAATGGTGAAGGAATTAGTACAATTTCATGATTTTGACATTTTTGGCACGCAGGAGGCCCTTATCGGGCAATTGAAAGACATAACGGAATTGCAGGAATATGCCTTTTTTGGAGCCGGTCGGGATGATGGAAAGGAAGCTGGCGAACATTCTGCTATTTTTTATAAAAAAGACCGCTTCAAAGTCCTGGAATCAGGTAATTTCTGGCTTAGCGAAACACCCAACCAACTGGGCAAAGGGTGGGATGCTACTTGCTGCAACCGGATTTGCTCCTGGGTGAAATTTAAGGATATTCAAACCCGGAAGTCGTTTTATTTTTTCAACGTCCACTTTGATCATCAGGGGGTAGTGGCTCGCCGGGAATCGGGGAAATTAATGGTAAAAAAGATTCAGGAAATTGCAAAAAATGCTCCGGTCATTCTCACGGGGGATTTCAATTCTATGCCAGATACCGAGCAAATCAAAGCAATACAGACCATTCTGAATGATTCCCGTAAGGTATCGGTAAGGCCGCCTTATGGCCCTGAAGGTACGTTCAATGCCTTTAAATTTGATGCTCCCATGAAAGACCGGATTGACTACATTTTTACTGGCAAGCAAATTAAAGTCTTAAAATATGCGGTATTAACAGATGCCAAAGATCAACGTTATCCGTCTGATCATCAGCCCGTTGTTATTAAAGCTATTGTTGAATAAAAAGAAGAGCCTTAATCATTCAAGGTTAAGGCTCTTCTTTTTTTACTGGATGCACCGTCCTGAAATAGGTTGACATCAAGAAGATTAACTTATGGAAGAGCAA